>NZ_JBFBGN010000022.1:0-71532 GCF_040684675.1 Streptomyces sp. NPDC089915
GCTCAGCGGCCTGCAGTTCGTGGCCGCGAAGGCCGGGTGCGAGGTGGTCAACGTCGACCCGTCCGCGCGCGACGACTACAACGTGTGGACCGATCTCCGGCAGTACGGCGGAGGGCGCCCACTTCTGCTTGTACTCGAGCTGCGTGCGCGCCGGGTAGATGTGCGCGCCGTGCTCCCACAGGTGCTCCATGAACCAGTGGAAGCCCAGGCTGTGGCCCGGGAACCGCGGGGCCGTCAGGGAGGTGAAGGGGGTGAAGCCGAAGTGCAGCCAGCGGGTGCCCTCGGCCGTGAACACGTCGATCGCGGCCTTGTTGAGGGCCTCCATCACCCCGGGCGGGGAGTCGGGCCGCCGGCGGCTCAGGTCGTGCATCCAGCCCGGCTGCGGCCCGTACACCGGGGCGTAGGAGACGTAGCCGATCAGCTCGCCGTCGCGGACGGCGGCGAAGAGGCGGCGCAGGTGCTGGTAGCGGCCGCCGGTCTGGCCGACGAGGAACTCCAGGGGTTTGACGCCCTCGCCCTTGGTGGAGAGCCAGGCGGCGTCGAGCTCCTCGATCTGCGCGGCGTGGTCCTCGTAGGCGACCTCCTTGATCTCCAGGCCGCTGCGCAGGGCGCGGGAGATCTTGTTGCGCAGCTGCATGAACCTCGTGCCGGCCAGGGTGAAGGTCTCCAGGTCGACGGCGTAGGAGGCGCCCATCTGGTTGACGGTGAAGCCCTGTTCGACGTAGACGTCGGCGTCCGCGCCCTGGAGCTGTACGGAGACGATCTCGCGGCCCTGTCCGGCGGCGAGGTCCCGGAACCCGGCCAGCAGGCGGGCGCGGGGGCCGTCGGGGCCGGCCGGGGTGAAGGGGGCGAAGGGGCCGCCGAACTGGACGAGGTAGCGGCCGACGGGCCGGTAGACGATCACCCCGGGCCCGTCCGGGAGCCGGAAATAGCTGTTCCCGTCGCTGAAGGCGAAATACGCGCTCGGATTTCCGGCGTCCGCGTACTGCCGGATCGCATCGAGCGCGACGTCCGTCTCCAGAATCGTTCCGGTCATGTGAAATCCATTCTCGCGGCAGCACGGCAGCACTCCCGCTACTTATGGCACGGGGCGCCCGGGGCCACAAGGCCGAGCCCGTCGCCGGTCAGGCTTCCGTCAGCCCCAAGTCAGTTGAAAGTGCTGGTCAGATGAGCGTCAGGCCTCAGTCAGATGGTGACTGGAAGACTCTCATACGCATATCGAGTTTCCGATCGCAGGGAATACCCGGCGGTTCGGACGGGAAATCCGAGAGAGCCCGAGGAGAACACGGCGATGCGTTCCCTGACGACAGCGCGCGGGATCTGCGAGCAATTCCACGCAGGTCTTCTCGACGCACTCGAAGAGCTGCCGCTAGGCGCCCGGGAGGGCGCGGACAGCCCGGTGCTGGAGCTGTACCGCAAGCACGGCGGGCCCGGGCTGCTGGTGCCGGCCGCGTACGGCGGCGCGGCCGCCGGTCCGCTGGAGGCGGTGCGGGTGCAGCGGGCGATCGCCTCCGTCTCGCCCTCCCTGGGCGTGGCCACGACGATGCACCACTTCACGGTGGCGATGCTGTTCCGGCTGGCGGAGGCCGCGGATCGGCTGACCCCCGCCCAGCTGAAGCTGATGTCCGCGGTGGCCTCGGACGGGCTGCTGCTGGCTTCGGGCTGGGCGGAGGGGCGGACCGACCAGAACATCCTGGCGCCGTCGGTGGTCGCCGAGCGCACCCCGGGCGGCTACCGGGTCAACGGCGCGAAGAAGCCGTGCAGCCTCTCCGGTTCGATGGACGTGCTGACGGCCAGCGTGCAGGTGACGGAGGAGGACGGGCGCTCGGCTCTGGCGCTGATGCTGATCCCGGCCTCCTCCCCCGGGGTCACGACCCGGCCGTTCTGGGCGACGCCCGTGCTGGCCGCCTCGCAGAGCCACGAGGTGCGGCTCACCGATGTGGAGGTTCCCGGGGACCTCGTCATCCACAGCACCCCCGAGGACGCCGACCGGCTCGACGACCTCCAGACCGCCGGGTTCACCTGGTTCGAGCTCCTCGCCACCTCCTCGTACGTGGGCGCCGCGTCCGCGCTGGTCGCGCAGGTGCTGGCCGGCGGGCGGGGCAGCGCCGCGGAGCGGGCGCAGCTGGCCGTGCGGCTGGACGCGGCGGTGTCCCTCGTGGAGGGCGCGGCCCGTTCGCTGGAGGACGGCACCGAGGGGGACGAGGCCGTGGCGGCGGTGCTGACGGCCCGCTACGCCACGCAGGACCTGCTCGCCCAGACCGTCGACCAGGCCGTGGAGATGCTCGGCGGGATGGCCTACATCCGCTCGGGCGACGTGGCCTACCTGGCCTCCGCGGTCCGCGCCCTGGCCTTCCACCCGCCGTCGCGGGCGAGCGTGGCCGCGGAGCTCGCCGAGTACTTCGCCGGCGGCCCGCTGCGCCTGTCCTGACCCGCCGGCAGCATCCCGTAGCGCGGCCCGCCCGCAGTAAGGACACCCCTCATGGACATCAAGAACCCGGTGGAATCGCCGGTCACCTTCAACCTGCACCGGCTGGAGTACCTGGTCGCGTTCGCCGTGACGATCGGGTTCATCCTGTGGCACTTCCTGGACATCGACTGGTTCGCGGCGATCGGCCTGTTCCTGTACATCGACCTGCTCGGCTACATCCCGGGCGCGATCGCCTACCGGCGCAGCGCGGACGGGCGGATCCACAAGGCGTTCTACGTGCTCTACAACTCGATGCACAGCCTGCTCAGCGTGGCCGCCGTCGGCCTGCTGTGGATGTGGCTGATCGGGCCCGAGTGGGCGCTGCTGGCCCTGCCGTTCCACGTCTTCGGCGACCGGGGCGTCTTCGGCAACTTCCTCAAGCCGTTCGGGCTGCCGTTCGAGCCGGAGGACACCCCGCTGGTGCACCAGGTGACGGCCATGCTGAAGCGCCGCTCGGCCACCGACGGCCCGGTCCCGCTGCCGTACGAGGAGCACCCCGCGACGATCGCCGCCACCGCCGCCGCCCCGGCCGTCGGGGTGAACCGGTGAGCCGCTATCCCGCCTGGCTGACGGACCGTTCGCCCTCGGCGTCCGCCGAGGGGTACGAGGACCCGGACGCGGCCCGGCTGGCGCTGCGCCGGCTGGCGTCGAGCGTGACGGTGCTGACCGTCAGCCGTGACGGGGTCCGGCACGGCACCACCGCCAGCGCCGTGGTCACCCTCTCCCGCGACCCCCTGGTCCTGGGCGCCTGCCTGCGGCCCACGTCGACGTTCGCGTCGATGGTGCGCCGGGCCGGCCGTTTCTCGGTGAACGTCCTCGGCTCGGCCCAGCAGGACGTCGCCCGCCGCTTCGCCAATCCGCAGCGCCCGCTCGGCGACGCCCAGTTCGACGGCTTCGACTGGTCCACCGACCCGCTCACCGGGGCCCCGCTGATCGGCGGCAGCCTCGCCCACATGGCCTGCCGGGTCCTCGGCTGGCACCAGGTCGGCGACCACGACATGCTCCTCGCCGAGGTCACGGGCGGCTCCCACACCGTCGACTCGCCGATGCTCAGCTTCGCGGGCCGCATGCACAGCGCCTGCGTCACCCCGGCCGCTTCCGTCTCCGTTCCCGCTTCCCCCAGTGAGGTTGTCTCATGACCACCCTTCCGCAGATCCCCGTCGAGGCCGACTGGGACCGCGCGCCCAACCTGCTCGACGGCGCCCAGGAGATGACCCTGACCGCCGAGGAGTGCGACCTGGGGTACTGGCTGTCGGCCGTCGCGCAGGGGACCCTGCGCGGGCGGGCCGAGGCCGGGCACGACGCCGTCACCCCCGCCCACATGCGGGAGGAGGGGCCGCTGCGCGAGGCGCTCGTGCTGGAGCTGGGCAACCGGTCGCTGGCCGAGTCCCGGGCGGTGGACGTGCTGTCCCACTACGTCATCGGCGCGCCCGGCGTCGTCGAGCAGGAGTTCTTCGCCACCCAGGTGATCGACGAGGCCCGGCACGCGATGATCTTCCGCAAGCACCTGGTCGACCTCGGGGTGCCCGAGGCGGGGCTGCTGGACTTCATCAGGGAGCAGGGCACCGACTACACGCGGCGGGTGCTGAACCCGATCGCCGAGTTCGCCACGACGGTCGTGCGCGACGAGGGCGACTTCATCGGCGCGGTCGCGGTGTTCACCATCGTCATCGAGGGCGTGCTGGCGCCGGCGGCCGAACTCAGCGAGCGCAAGTGGACGCTGCTGGACCCGGCGGCCGCCGAGATCGCCCGCGGGGCGTCGATCGACGAGATCCGCCACCTGACGGTCGGCAGCTCCATCGTCCGCGAGCACCTCGCGCGCAACCCCTCGTACCGGCCGCGGCTGATCGAGCTGGTCCGGCGCGGCCGGCGGCTGTGGGACGAGCTGCCCTCGGAGGAGTTCGTGCTGGAGCGCGAGGAGCTGTTCCAGCAGGGCATGTTCGCCCACGCGGAGCTGCTGGAGGACTACGAGGTCTTCCCGGGCCGCAGGCTGCTGGAGACCACCCCGAAGGAGCGCTACGACCTGGCCGAGCGGTGGACGGACGACATGGCCGAGGTGCGGCTGCCGTACATGGGCATCCCGGAGGCCGTCGACCTGATCCGCACCCACCCGAGGTAGCCCCCGTGACCTCCACGGTTCCCGCGAGGACGGAGCACCCGGCGCCGGCCGCCGCGCCCGGGCTGCGGCGGACGCTGACCACTCCCCGGATCGTCTTCCTGGTGGTCGCGGCGGCGGCCCCCATGTCCGGGGTGGTGGGCTCGGTGCCCCTCGCCTACGCCATCGGCAACGGTGCGGGGGTGCCGGCCACCTTCACCCTCGCCGGGCTGATCCTGCTGTGCTTCTCCGTCGGGTACGCGGCGATGAGCCGGCACGTGGTGGGCGCGGGCGGCTTCTACACGTACATCGGCCGGGGGCTCGGCCGGCCCCCGGCCGTCGCGGCCGGGCTGACGGCCGTCCTCGCCTACACGGCGGCCGTCGCCGGGGTGGCGGGGGCCTTCGGGTACTTCGCCGCACTGGTCTCCGCCGCGCACGGCCTGCCGGTGCCCTGGCCGGTGTGGACGGGCGGGGCGCTGGCCCTGGCGGCGGTGATGGGCTACCGGCGGATCGACCTCAGCGCCCGGCTGCTGGCGGTGCTGATGGTCGCCGAGGTGGCGGTGCTGGCCCTGCTGGCGCTGGCCGTCGGCGTACGGCACGGGGCGGACACCCTGCCCGCCACGGCGTTCGCCCCGCACACCGTCTTCGCGCCGGGGCTGGGGGTGGCGCTGATGTTCGCCCTGATCTCGTACGTGGGCTTCGAGGCGGCCGCCCTGTACGGCGAGGAGAGCCGCGACCCGAAGCGGAGCGTGCCCGTGGCCACGTACGCGTCGGTCGTGCTGATCACCGTGTTCTTCGCGCTGATCAGCTGGGCGGCCGTCGGGGCGATCGGCGCGGACCGGGTGGCCGGGACGGCCGGGAGGCAGCTGGGCGACCTGTTCTTCCGGCTGTCGGACGACTACCTCGGCGGCTTCGCGACCGGGGTGATGCAGGTCCTGCTGTGCACCAGCCTGTTCGGGGCACTGCTCGGGCTGCACACCGCCGCCAACCGGTACCTGTTCGTCCTGGGCCGGGAGCGGGTGCTGCCCTCCTCGCTGGCCCGGGTGCACCCGCGGCACGCCTCCCCGCACCGGGCGAGCGTGGTGCTGTCGCTGGCGACGGCCGCGGTCTGCGGGGTGTTCGCGCTCGCGGGCGCGCACCCCTACACCACCCTGGCGACGACGATGCTGGCCCTGGGCACCGTCGGGATCGTCGCCCTCCAGGCGGCGGTGGCGGTGGCGGTGCTGGTCTTCTTCCGCCGGCACCCCGACGCCCACTGGTGGCGGACCCGGCTCGCCCCGGTGCTGGCCCTGGCCGGGCTGGCGGGCGCGCTGTGGCTGCTGCTGGACAACTTCGCGCTGGTCACCGGCACCGGCTCGGTGTGGGTCAACCGGATCCCGTGGCTGATGGCCGGCGCCGCGCTCGGCGGGCTCGGCTACGCGTGGTGGCTGCGGGCCCGCGCCCCCGAGCAGTACCGGGCCGTCGCGAGCACCGCCCCCGATGCGGCGCGACCGCAGGACATCCCGTAACGAGACCCGAGGAGCCGTCATGCACGACCCGCACAGCCTGCTCCAGGACGAGGCCGTGGCCGACCTGGCCCGCCGAGGCCACGTCCTGGACCGGGACGCCCTGCGCACCCTGACCGAACGGCGCGCCCGGCTGATCGCCGAGCGGGACAAGCTGCGGTCCGAGCAGAACCGCTCGGCGAAGGCCGGGGGCCCGCCGGACGCGGCCGCCCGGGCCCGCCTCCAGGAGGCCCGGGAGCGGCTGCGGTCGGTGTCGGAGGAGCTGAGGGAGGCGGAGGAGGGGCTCGGCGCGCTGCTGCCGGCCGTCCCGAACCGGCCGCACCCCGACGTCCCCGACGGGACCGATCAGGATCCGCCGGTGGTGCGGCGGGTCTGGGGCGAGGTGCCCGGCTTCGGGTTCGCACCGCGCGATCACGTGGACGTGGGGACCCGGCTGGGGATCCTGGACCCGGTGCGCGCCGCACGGCTGTCGGGTTCGCGGTTCGCGGTGACCCGGGGGGCGGGGGCCCGGCTGGAGCGGGCGCTGGCCGCGTTCCTGCTGGACCTGCACACCACCGAGCACGGGTACACCGAGCACGGGGTGCCGCACCTGGTCAGCCGGGAGACGATGACGGGCACGGGGCAGCTGCCGAAGTTCGAGGACGACCTGTTCCTGACGAACGCCGCCGACCGCGAGCTGCTGCTGATCCCGACGGCGGAGGTCCCCCTCGTCAACCTCTACCGGGGCGAGACCCTCCAGGAGGGCGAACTCCCCCTCGCCCTGACCGCGTTCACGCCCTGCTACCGGGCGGAGGCGGGCTCGTACGGGCGCGACACCCGGGGGCTGGTGCGGCTGCACCAGTTCGAGAAGGTGGAGCTGGTGCGGATCTGCCACCCCGACCGGGCCGCCGAGGAGCTGGAGCTGCTCACCGGGCACGCCGAGACGGCGCTGCGGCGGCTGGGGCTGGCGCACCGGGTGGTGGAACTGCGGGCCGGGGACCTCGGGTTCGCGGCCCGGCGGACCTACGACATCGAGGTGTGGCTGCCGGGCCAGGGGACCTACCGGGAGATCTCCTCCTGCTCCGACTGCGGTGACTTCCAGGGCCGCCGGGCCGGCATCCGGGTGCGCGGCCGGGACGGGAGGAAGGCCTTCGCGGCGACCCTCAACGGGTCGGCGCTGCCGGTGGGCCGCACCCTGGTGGCGCTCCTGGAGCAGTACCAGCGTGCGGACGGCTCGGTGGCCGTGCCGCCCGCGCTGGTCCCGTACACCGGTTTCTCGGCGATCGCCCCGGACGGCTCGCCGGTGCTCAGCGCGGGCTGACGCCCGTGGCCGGGGGCCGCGCCGGTGACCGTACGGGGTCGCCGGCGCGGTCGCGGTCCCGGTCGGGCCAGGTCAGGACGGTGACCGGGGGCAGTTCCCGGGAGACGAACGCGGTCATGGCCCACGGGCAGTCCTGCCGGGTGGGCTGGAGCGCGGTGTGCCCGTGCCAGGGCAGGGTGCCGTGGCCGGCGATCCCGCGCAGGGTGACCGAGCCGTCCGGCCCGAAGTCCAGGTCCACGTCCCGGGCGCCGTCGGCGAGGCCGCGCCCGGTGGCCTTGACGGCGGCCTCCAGCAGGGTCCAGGCGTGGAAGAAGGTGTCGGCGCCGGCCCCGTCCGGGACGCCGGGGTAGACGAAGGTGAGCACGTCGAGGCTGCTGGCGGCCGGGCGGACCAGCTCGACGTCGACGCCGACGGGCCCGGTCTCGGTGGCGCCGAGCAGCAGCAGACCGTCGGAACGGGACCAGCTGACGTGGGTACCGGGCTGGTCGGGCAGGTAGGGCTTGCCGGCCGGGTCGTAGTGGATGCGCAGGTCGTGCGCGGCGATCCCGAGCCGTCCGGCGAGCAGGCGGCGGACGGTGAGGCGGGCCCGGTAGAAGCGGTGGGCGGCGCGGGCGTGGACGAACTCGGCGCCGCGCCGCAGCTCCTCCTCGGTCAGGCCCTCGGGGTAGTGCGCGCTGATGTCCTGGGGGGCGACCTGGTCGAGGTCGACCAGCCATGCGTCCATCATGCTCCTTTCTCTGGCACGGCCCTTGCATGGGTGCGGCGGCCCCCGTGCCTGCGCCTACAGGCCGAAGACGCGGGTGCGGGAGCGTGCGGGGTCGCCCGGGCGGAGGTGGAGGCGGCCGGTCGCGGGGAGCATGACGGCGGCGGCGACCGTGCGTTCGGCGCGGATGTCGCCCCGGTCGGGGACGCGCAGGGGCGGTGTGGACAGGAGGGCCAGGTGGTCCTCGGGGGTCGCGGTGGCGGGGAGCGCGGCCAGGCCCTCGGCGGCGGCGTGGAGGCGGCGCAGCGAGGAGTTGCGGGCGAAGACGTTGAGCTCGTCGGCGGGGGCGAAGTCCGGGTGGAGGTAGTGGTTGGTGTGGGTCAGGCCGGCGGACGGGGCGGCCTCGGTGACGCGGAGGTCGCCGTCGAGGTGTTCCACGTACAGGGCCCGCTCGGGGTCGCAGAGCATGAGGGAGCGGGAGCTGGCCAGGGGGAGGTCGGCGAGGAGTTTGAGGGCCTGGCGGGTGTCGGCGGCGGTGTCGAGGAGGTGGCGGATGGCCAGGTACGGGGGGACGCCCGGGCCCCAGGTGCCGCCGAGGACCAGGTTCAGTCCGACGGCGAGGCCGTCGCTGTTGAGGCCGAGGTAGCCGAGGAGGCCGGCGAAGCTGAGGACGAGGGAGCGGCGGGCGGTGCCGGCGCGGGCGATCTCCAGGACGCTGATGTGGCTGTCGAGGTCTCCGCTGAGGTCGACGGTCTGGGCGAGGACGGGCGGGCCGGCGCCGGGGCCGGTGCGGGCGTAGGTGGTGCAGTCGCCGCCGGGGCGGATCTTGGAGTAGCCGAGGATCTCGCGGCGCAGCTGGAGCAGCCAGGCCTCGTCCTCGGAGGTGCCGGCTCCGTCGGCGAGGCCGGCCACCTCCTCGGCGAGGTCGGGCAGGCAGTCGGTGACGGCCCTGCGGTGGGCGGCGATGGCCGGGAGCAGGGAGGGGAGGGTCAGCGGCCGGGGGACGAGGTGGTTGAGGCGGGCCAGGCCGTCGTCGAGGAAGGCGCGCAGGGGCCGGGAGAGGGCCGCGCCGTGGGCGCGGCCGATCTCGTACGGGGTGCCGCCGGCCCGTATGTGGCTGATGCCGGGGCCTGCGGGGGCGGGGTCGTTCATGCCGGGACGGCCTTCTTGGGGCCGCGCGCGAGGCGGGCGCGGACGGCGGGCCACTCGGCGCGCAGGATGCTGTAGAAGACGGCGTCGCGGCGGCGGCCGCCGGGCATGTAGTTGAAGCTGCGCAGGACGCCCTCCTCGGTGGCGCCGATGTTGGCGAGGCCGCGGCGGGCCTGGACGTTGAGCACGTCGGTCTTGAACTCGGCGCGTTCGGCGCCGAGCACCTCGAAGGCGTGTTCCAGCAGGAGGGCCTTGGCCCAGTGGTTGAGGCCGGTGCCGCGGAAGTCGCGGCCGAGCCAGGACCAGCCGAGTTCCAGGCGGCGGTCGGCCTCGGCCAGGTTGCCGAAGCTCATGCTGCCGGCCGTGCGCCCGCTGTCCTTGTCGGTGAGGGTGAAGACGGTCCGGCGGCCGGCGGCGTGGTCGGCGAGGTTGGCGTCGAAGAAGGCCTCGAAGTCGGCGTCGGTCTCGACGGCGGCGACGAAGTACCGCCAGATGTCGGGGTCCATGGCGACGGCCCGGATGCCCTCGCGGTCGGCCTCGGTGATCGGGGTGAGGCGCACCCGGTCGTTCTCCAGGACGGCGGCGGCGTGCTCGGTCCAGCTCATGGTTCAGGCTCCGGTGGTGGCGTGGTGGTGGCGGGCGAGGGCGGCGGTGACGTCGCCGAGGGTCTTCATGGCGGCGAGGTCGTGCTCGGTGAAGTGGGCGAGGTCGACGCCGGTCTCCTCGCAGACCTCGGTGAGGAAGAGGACCTTGTTGAGGGAGGTCAGCCCGTAGGCGGCGGCCATGTCGGCGCCGGGGTCGATCTCCTCGGCGGGGACCTCGGGGACCAGGACGAGGGCGAGCTGGTCGCGGGCGGCGTCCTCAAGGGCGCCGTGGGTGGTGTCAGGCATGGATTCCGGCCTCCTGGGAGTGCAGCGGGGCGTGGTAGGCGGCCCGGATGTCGGGGCGCTTCGGCTTGTACTGGGAGGTCAGCAGCCCGCCCTCGATGCTGAACGGCGGGTCGGCGACGAGGACCCGGCTGATGCGCTCGTCGGGGGTGGTGGCGGCGTTGACGGCGGCGAGGCGGGCGGCGATGGCCGCGTGGTCGGCGGGGGCGGCGGCCGGGGAGACCACGGCGACGAGGTCGGTCTGGGTGGGGCTGAACAGGACGCATTCGGCGATGGCCGGGTCGGCGCGCATGAGTTCCTCGATGGGCCGGACGATGACCTTCCTGCCGTTGTCGAGGACGATGACGTCGTCGGCGCGGCCGTGGACGAAGAGGTAGCCGTCCTCGTCGAGGTGGCCGAGGTCGCCGGTGCGGACGGTGCCGTCGGGTGAGAAGACCTTCTCGGAGTCGCCGGGGCGGGCGTAGGCGTAGTGGTTGTTGACGGGGTGGGCGCTGCGGACGCTGATGACCCCGTCGGCGCCGATGAGCACCTCCTTGCCGCGCACGGCCCGCCCGACGCTGCCCTCGCGGTGGGCGCCGGGGTGGTTCTTGGTGACGATGCAGGTCTCGTTGAGCCCGTAGCCCTCGTAGAGGGGGAGGCGGGCCTCGTCGGCGAAGAAGCGGAGCACGGCCGGGGAGGCCGGGGCGGAGCCGGTCCACAGGTAGCGGATCCGGTCGCCGAACAGGGCGCGGGCGGCGCGGGCCGGGTCCTGGCCGGGGGTGCGGCGCAGGCGGGCGGTGATCTGGCGGCGGGCGGTCTCGTAGAAGGCGGGGACGCCCATGACGACGGTGGGGCGGACGCGGCGCAGGGTGGCGAAGGCGGCCTCGTAGGTGGTGACGGTGACGTCGTGGCCGTGGAGGAGGGCGGAGTAGACCCAGTAGCGCTGCTGGAGGAGGGAGAGGGGCAGGAAGACGAAGAGGTGGTCGTCGGGGGTGTGTTCGAAGATCTCCTGGACGGCGGTGAGGGAGCTGTCGATGCTGCCGGCGGTGGCGCCGAGGCCCTTGGGGACGCCGGTGCTGCCGGAGGTGAACTTGACGGTGGTGACGGCGTCGGCGGTCCAGGTGACGGGCGGCAGGGGCGGCGGGGCGGGCCGGGGGTCGTGGTCGGTGAGGGCGAGGATCCCGTCCACGGGGAGGACGCCGGGGACTGCGCCGGTGGGCTGGTCGGTGTAGAGGAGGTCCAGGTCGTAGCGGGCGGCGAGTTCGGTGGAGGGGGTGAACTTGCCGGGTTCCAGGCCGGCGGTCTGCGCGCCGAGGCGGAGGGCGGCGAGGTCGAGGAGGACCCACTCCAGGCTGTTGGCGGCGAGGATGCCGATGCGGTGGGCGGGGCCGATGCCGTGGGTGCTCCGCAGGTGGTGGGCTAGGCGGTCGGCCCGGTCGTGGAGCTCGGGCAGGGGGATGGTGCGGGTGCCGTCCAGGCGGGCTACGTGGAGGTGGCCGCGGGTGGGCGGCGGCCCGGAGACGATCCGGCGGATCGTCTCCGGCTCCGCCGGGGGTGTGGTGTGTCGGGTGCGGGCCGGTTGTGGCTGGTCGCGCAGTTCCCCGCGCCCCTGGGGGGTGGGCGTCGTCGGTTCGGTGCCGGTCCGCTGTGGCCGGGTGGTCATCGGGGCTCCTTCGGGGTGAGGGCCGCCGCCATCGCCCGGACCGTGGGGAGTTCCGCGAACTGGTCGAGGGTGAGGGTGGTGCCGAAGCGCTTGCGGGTGGCCGTCAGGATGCGGGCCGCCGCGATGGAGTCGCCGCCGAGGGAGGTCAGGGTGTCCAGGGCTCCGACGTCCGGGCGGCGCAGGACCGTGGACCAGATGTCGCAGAGGATCTTCTCCGCCTGGGTGGCCGGTGCGCTGCCGCCCGGGGCGGGCCCGGTGGCGGGGGTCCGGGCGGCGAGTTCGGCCAGCCGGGTGCGGTCCACCTTGCCGTTGCGGGTCAGGGGGAGCTCCTCGTGCCAGAGCACGGCGGCCGGGAGCATGTAGTCGGGCAGGTCGGCGCGGAGGGCCTGGCGGATCTCGGTGAGGTGGGGGCGGTGGCCGCCGGAGGGGACGAGGTGGGCGAGGAGCCGGTTGCCCTGGGGGGCGACGACGGCCCGGGAGATCTCGGCGAGGGCGGCGAGCCGGGTCTCGACCTCGCCGGCCTCGATCCGATAGCCGTTGATCTTGATCTGGAAGTCCCCGCGGCCGAGGATCTGGATGCTGCCGTCGGGCAGGTACCGGCCGAGGTCGCCGGTGCGGTACATGCGCTCGCCGCGCGCGGTGTCCTCGTAGAAGCGTTCGGCGGTGCGCCCGGGGTCGCCCCAGTAGCCGCGGGCCAGGCCGGTTCCGGCGGCGGTGATCTCGCCGGTGACCCAGTCGGGGGCGTCGCGGCCGTGGCGGTCGAGGACGTAGGCGCGGTTGTTGGAGTTGGGGCGGCCGTAGGGGATGGACGCGGAGCCGTCCTCGTCCTCGCCGACCGGGTGCAGGATGTTCCAGACGGTCGTCTCGGTGGGGCCGCCGAGGGAGACCACCTCCAGGCCCGGCACCAGTTCGCGCAGTTGCGCCGGCAGGGCGGGCGGGATGCGGTCGCCGCTCATCATGACCAGGCGCAGCCCGGGCGGTACGTCGCCGTCGGAGCGGGCCTGGCCGTGGAGGAGGCCGACGACGGCGGGGACGGAGTTCCACACGGTGACGCCGTAGAGCCAGCAGAGTTCGAGCCAGTGGGCGGGGTCGGTGGCCTGGTCGCGGTCGGGCATGACGAGGGCGGCGCCGGCCGAGAGGGCGCCGAAGACGTCCCAGACGGACAGGTCGAAGTGGAAGGCGCTGACGGCCATGAACCGGTCCCCGGCGGTGATCCCGAAGCGGTCGTGGCAGTCGGCGACGAGGTTGGCGACGCTGCGGTGGCTGACCATGACGCCCTTGGGGGCGCCGGTGGTGCCGGAGGTGTAGAGGACGTACGCGAGGTCGTCGGGGTGGGATCCGGGGAGCCGGTCGGGGAGTTCGGCGCGGCCGGAGCAGGGCCGGGTGAGGTCGAAGGCGGCGACGGTGTCGTCGGAGGGCCGGCCGGAGTTGGTGAGGACGCAGCGGACCCGGCCGTCGGTGAGCATGTACTCCTGGCGGGCGGCGGGCAGGGCGGCGTCCACGGGCAGGTAGGCGGCTCCGGCGAGGACGGTGGCGAGGATGCCGACGATCTGCTCGGGGCCCCGGTGGCAGACGAGGCCGACGAGTTCGCCCCGGCCGACGCCCCGGGCGCGCAGCCAGGTGGCGGCGGTGGCGGCCCGGTGCAGGAGTTCGCCGTAGCTGACGGTCCGGTCGGAGGTGAGGATCGCGGGCGCGGCGGGGGTGCGGGCGGCACGGGCGACGATGGCGTCGCCGAGCATCTCGTCGGGGCGTGCGACGGCGGTGTCGTTGGCGGCGGCGCGGCGTTCGTGCTGGGCGGGCGGCATCAGGTCGAAGGCCTGGAGCCGCCAGGAGGCCTCGTCGACGAGGGTCTCCAGGAGGGTGCGGTAGCCGTGGGCGAGGTCGTCGAGGAGGCCTTCGCAGAAGAGTTCGTCGATGCCGTCGAGCTGGACGACGAGGGCGCCGTGCTGCTCCATGGCGAAGGCGTTGAGCCACACCTGGGGGGTCTGGCTGACGGAGTAGACCTCCTTGCCGAAGAGTTCCAGGGCGGAGCCGTCGACCTCGCTGCTGACGTGCCCGATGGCGCTGTTGAAGGTGTAGGGCATGCGCGCGCCGGTGACCCCGCCGCGGCGGGCGGCGAGTTCGCGCAGGAACTCGACGCCGGAGAAGTGCCGGTGGTCGATGTCGGTGTGGAGGCGGGCCTGGAGGAGCTGGGCGCGTTCGGCGAAGGTCAGGGTGCGGTCGGTCTCGGCCTCGACGAGGAGGGTGTCGGAGAACTGGCCGATGGCCTCGAAGACGCGGGGGTGGACGGGCGGGCGGTGGGCGACGGTGGTGGTGAGGGTGAACCGATCCCCCGCCCCCCAGGTGGCGAGGGTCTCGGCGTAGGCGGCGAGGAGGAGGGCGGAGGGGGTGAGGCCGGCGGCCGCGGCGCGGTCCTTGAGGGCGCTCCAGGCGGTGCGTTCCAGGGTGACGCGGCGCTGGGTGAAGCGGGTCTCGGTGAGGGCGGCGGGGCTGGTGCGCAGGGGCAGGTCGGGGTGGGGGGCGAGGTCGTCGGCGCGGTCCAGCCAGTAGGCGCGGGAGCGGTGGGCGGGTGCCTTGTCGCGGGCGGCTTCGAGGGCGGCGAGGTAGTCCTCGTAGGGGAGTTCCTCGTGGGCGTCCGCGCCGGGGCTCTGGTAGGCGTGCCACCAGGCGCGGAAGAACAGGAACATGCTGATGCCGTCCATGACGAGCCCGTCGTGGCCGACGTGGAGGAGCATCCGGTCGTCGTCGAGGATGGTGGCGTCGACGGTGATCAGGGGGGCCTGGTCGGCGGGCAGGACCTGGTGGGAGCGCATCGCGCGGAGCTGGGCGCGGATGGCGTCCTGCTGGCGGGGGGTGTGGGAGCGCAGGTCGAGGACGCCGATGCGGGGGGCGTGGTCGCCGTACTCGGTGACCTGGCGTTCGTCGGACAGGAAGCGGGAGCGCAGGCCGCTGTGGGCGGCGATCACGGTGTCGAGCGAGGCCTGGAGCCGGTCGAGGTCCCAGTCGCCCTCGATCTCGTGGAAGACGTGACTGGAGACGTCGCCGACCTCGAAGATCCCGCCGCGGCCGAGGTAGTAGCTGCGCTGGAGGGGGGTGAGGGGGAAGCCGGGGCCGTGGCCGGCCTCGCGCTCCAGGTGGGCGACGAGGGCGGGTTTGGCGCTTCTGACGCGGGCGATGAACTCGGGGTCCATGCGGTCGCGGTTGCCCTGGAGGCGCAGGTCGCCGTCGGCGAGGGTGACGGTCAGCCCGCGTTCGGCGATCTCGCGCAGGATGTGGCGGTGCTGGTTCATCGGGCCTCCCCCGAGGTCAGGGCGGCGACGGCGGAGGGCTCGGCGCGCTCGGCGATGACGGCGGCGAGTTCCGCGAGGGTGCCGCCGTGCAGGAGTTCGTCCATGGAGAGGTCGACGTCGAGGGCGTCGAGGATCTGGTACTGGACGGTGACGGCCTGGAGGGAGCCGGCCGCGAGCTGGGTGAGGGTGCGGTGGGCGATCCGCTCGTCGTCCCCCAGCCGCAGGGCGGTGCGGGCGACCCGGGTGAGCCAGGGGGTGAGGACCGGCTCGGACGCCTCGGCGGTATCGGTGGAGGGCTGGAAGAAGACGGCGTCGGCGAGGTCGACGGCGGAGCCGGGGGTGAGGAGTTCGACGGTACGGGGCCAGGTGCGCGGGGCGCCGGCGCCCAGGGCGGCGGCCAGCCGGGCGGCGAACCGGGGCATGACGGGGGCGGCGGCGTGGGCGAGGAGGCGGGCGGCGGCCAGTTCGAGGGCGACGGCGGTGCGGTTCTCGTCCTCCCAGCCGGGGGTGTCGGTGAGGAGGCCCTCGGCGCGGGTGAAGCGGACGGTGTCCTGGACGATGCCGTCGAGTTCGGCGGCGGCCTGGGTGAGGGAGAAGGAGTCGTTGCCGAGGGCTCCGGTGACGGCGTCGAGGCGGGTGCCGAGGCGGGCGAGGAAGGCGGTGTGCTCGGGGGTCCAGTTCCCGGCGTCGGGGGCGCGGCCGCCGTGGTGCTTGGCGACGCGGGCGCCGAGGTCGGTGAGCCACTGCTGCCAGGTGCCGATGAGGGTGTGGGCGAGGGTCTCCTCGTAGGCGGTGCGGCGGAAGTCGGTGCGCAGGCCCTCGGGGCGGGTGGCGGCGAGGAAGTAGCGGACGGCGTCGACGGTGTCGGGGGTGAGGAGTTCCTTGCCCCAGATCGCGTGGCGGCGGCTGGTGGAGAACTTCTCGCCCTCCAGCAGGTAGAACTCGTTGACGTGGTAGTCGATGTCGGGGGTCCAGCCGGGGTGGGCGAGCCGGTAGAGGACCGGGTAGAGCACGGAGTGGTAGAAGCTGTTGTCGTAGCCGAAGAAGTGGACGATCTTCCAGTCGGGGCCGGGCCCGTCGGCCCGCCAGGGGCGGCCGAGGCGGGCGCCGAGTTCCTGGATGCCGTGCAGGAACCCGTAGCTCATCTCGGGCCAGACCCAGATGACCTGCCCGTCGGTGTCGCTCTCGCGGGGTTCGACGCCCCAGCCGGAGGGGTGGCTGAGGGGGAGGTCGAGGGCGGGGCGGCGGAAGAGCCGGTCGGCGAGCTCCCGCAGCCGGGCGGGGACGCGGCCGCGCCGGTGGTGGGCGCGGACGTCGCCGGCGTGGGCGTGCAGGGGCAGGGTCCAGCGGGCGGCGGGGGCCGGGCGGGGTGCGCCGCCGGTGGAGGCGGAGCGGGGGTCGGCGAGGTCGGCGACGGTGTTGGGTTCGCCGCACTCCTCGCAGAGGTTGCCGGAGGTGGTGGCCCCGCAGCCGGGGCAGCCGCCGGTGACGTCGCCCTCGTAGAGGTATGCGCCGGTGAGGGCGTCGTAGAGGGCGTCGTGGGCGGTGACGGCGATGCCGCCGGAGGCGACGATCCGGCTGAAGAAGTCCCGGAGGCCCTCGCGGTAGCCGGGGTTCCCGCCGGTGACGGTGTACTGGTCGAGGGATATGTCCATCAGCCGCAGCGTCTCGGCTATCTCGGCGCTGTAGTGGGCGGCGGTCTCGGCGGGGGTGCGGCCGCCCCGGCGGGCGGCGCCGAGGACGTAGCTCTGGTGGTCGTCGCTGCCGGTGAGGTGGTAGGCCTCGGTGCCGTTCATGCGCTGGAAGCGGGTGAAGGCGTCGGCGCCGAGGTAGGGGCCGGCGAGGTGGCCCAGGTGCAGGTCGCCGTTGGGGGTGGGCGGGGTGGAGAAGACGAAGACGGGGCGGTCGCCGAAGCCGGTGCGCGCGGGTGCGGCGGCGGCCTCGGCGGCCCGCCGGGCGTCGCGCCAGTACTGGGTGAAGAAGACCAGGTCGGTGGCGTCGTCGGCGGTGTTGCGCAGGACGTGGGACTCGAAGGGTTCGAAGAGGACGACGGTGCCGGGGGCGGCCTCGTGGCGTTCGCCGTCGATGAGGAACTCGCCCCGGCCGGAGACGATGACGAACAGTTCGGTCTCGTCGTGGCGGTGGTCGTCGGTGGCCCGGCCGGGGGCGACCCGGCCCCAGCCGGCGCCGGTCCCGAGGCCCTCCACACCGCTCATGTCGATGCCGAACGCCTGCTCCAGCACGTCGTCGTCATAACTCGCGATGATCATGTCGTGGCCTTTCGCGGGGACGGAAGGGAGGGGATCAGGTCGGCGGCCCGGGCGGCGAGCGCCGGGGCCAGGCGGTAGCCCGAGCCGCCGGCGGCGCCCGCGAAGACGAGCCGGCCGTAGGGGTCGAGGGCGGTGACCAGGGGCCTGCCGCCGGGCCCGTACGCGTCGCAGAACACCCGGCCCGACCGGCAGTGGGCGGCCAGGGCGGGGGCGTAGCGGGTGAGCAGGGCGCGGCCTTCGCGCAGGTGGCCGGCGGTGACGGCGGGGTCGACTCCGGCCGGGTCGACGTCCCACTCCCGGCAGGTGTAGCTGAGCAGCCAGTGGCCCCGGTGGTGGACGGGCAGCAGGAAGGCGTCCTCCTCGTGCAGGACGACCGCCCGGTCCCCGGGGGCGGGCGCCGTGTCCACGTGCAGGGCGACGACCTTCTTGATCCGGGTCCCGAGCGGGGCGACGAGCTCGCGCCAGGCGGGTTCGCCGGTCCAGGGGCCGGGGGCGATGACGACGTGGCCGGCGTCGAGGGTGGCGCCGCCGGTCAGGGTGAGCCGGGTGCCGCCGGGGCCGGCGGCGGCGGTCTCGACGGCGACGCCCTCGCGGAAGGAGACGGCGGGGCGCAGTTCGGCGGCGAGGAGCTGGGTGAGGGCGTGGACGTCGGCGTACTGGCAGCCGTCGCCCTCCCAGGCCCCGAAGTCCTTGGGCAGGGCCGGGACGCAGGGGGGCGGTTCGGCGGTCCAGCGGAGCTTGGCCTCGGGGAGGTAGGCCTCGCGCAGGGCCTCTTCGGCGGACTCGGGCGCGAGGACCGTCATGCCGAGGGGGTGGATGGGCAGGTCGGGGCGGGCGGTGTGCAGGTCGGCGTAGAAGCGCTCGCTCTCGGCGGCCAGGGCGCGGACGGTCTCGTCGGCCCCGCGCGGGAGGTGCAGTCCGGCGGAGCGGCGGGTGGCGCCGGAGCCGATCATGTCCCGGTCGAGGACGGTGACGGTGGCGGAGGGGTCGCGGGAGAGGACCTCGCGGGCGATGAGGACGCCGAGGATCCCGGCGCCGACGACGGCGACGTCGGTACGGGCCCCGGTGGGCCCGCCGGCGTGGCGGGCGGTGGTGCGGTAGGCGGGGGCCGCGGTGGGGTCGGCGGCGGGCGCGGCCTGCGTCGGCGCGGGTGCGGGTGCGGGTGCGGCCGGGGAGGATGCGCGCGCGGCCGGGGAGGACTCGGGTGCGGCCGGGGAGGGCGCGGGCGCGGGCACGCCTGTGGAGGGCGCGGGTACCGCGGGCGCCGGTGCGGCCGTAGGTGTGGCGGTTGTGGCCGCCGTGGGGGCGATGGGGTGCGGGTGGGCCTCGGGGTCGGTGGTGAGGGGGCGGCAGGAGCCGGCGCGGTGCGTGGTCATCAGGCGGTCCACCGTTCGTCCTGGGGGGTCTTGGAGGACCACTCGATGAAGGAGGCGAGCTGCTCGTCCCCGCGTACGCCGCACAGCCGGTCGGCGATGCGCCGGCTGCGCCAGGCGTTGAGGCTGAGGTTGGGGTCGGCGAGGCCGCGCTGGCCGCGGACCCCGTTCTGGACGAAGAGGCGGCGGTCGGCGGGCCCGTCCCAGCGGACGGCGTAGTCCTCGTCGACGCGCAGCTCCTCGCCCTCGCGCTCCAGGCGCCCGGCGAGCGGGGCGAGGAACTCCGTGGCGGCGGGCCGGTAGCCGGTGGCCCAGACGACGACGTCGGTCTCGAACCGCTCCAGGGACTGCGGCTCCTGGGTGTGCCGGGCGCAGACCTCCCAGCCGCCGAAGGGGCCGGGGCGGACGTCGAAGACGTCGCGGCCGGGGTGCAGGGCGACCAGGTCCTCGTTGCCCTCGACGAAGCGGTGGACGTAGATGCCCTGGTAGATCTCGCGCAGGGTGGACTCGGAGATGCCGTCGCTGCTGAGGACGTTGCGGGAGTTCAGCGACTGGCGGCGCTCGCGCGGCAGGCCGTAGAAGTAGTCGGCGTGGCTGGGCATGTAGTAGTCGTTGGTGAAGGGCGAGTCGTCGATCGGGAAGTAGTTCTGCCGCCGCGAGATCCACGAGACCCGGCGCGGCAGGTCCCAGCCGCCCCGGGAGATCAGGTCGAGGAAGGCCTCGGCGCCGGACTGCCCGCCGCCGATGACCACGACCCGCTTGCCGCCGACGTCCTGCGCGTTGGCCATGTAGTCGCTGACGTGGAACTGGGTGGGGCCGAGCTGGCCCGCGCCCAGCGCCGGCACCCAGGGGCGGCTGCCGACGCCGACGACGACGTTCTCGGCGGTGACGGTGCGGCGGGCGGTGCGGACCGTGAACATCCCGAGTCCGTCGTCGAAGTCGACCTCCTCCACTCCCTCGCCGAAGACCACGTTCTCGTTGCGGCGGCTGGCCCAGGCCAGGTAGTTGCGGAACTCCAGCCGGGGCACGTCGTCGAACTGGGCGTTGAGGAAGTGGTAGACCCGGCCCTTGGCGTGCAGGTAGGAGAGGAAGGAGAAGGGGCTGGCGGGGTCGGCCAGGCTGACCAGGTCCTTGAACTGGGAGACCTGGAGGCTGGTGCCGGGGATCTGCTGGCCGTCGTGCCAGCCGAAGGACTCCTTGCGGTCGAGGAAGAGATTGGGTACGTCCGGCCTGCTGTGCAGCAGGGACGCCAGGCTGAGGTTGGCCGGGCCCACGCCGACTCCCACGCAGCGGAAGTGCGTGATGCCCGGCCGGAAGCTCTCGTGCCCCATGGTTCGGAACCTCTCGTTCGATGTGCGGTGGCTGAGGTGAGGGGGAAGTGGGGTGAGGGAGGGGTGGGTGAGGGAGCGTCAGGTGGTCATGCCGGTACTCCTGCGGGGGCGGAGGCGGTCGCGGCCGTGGTCTCCTCGTAGCGGCCGGCGAGCCCGTGGGCGCCGAGGAACGACAGCCAGCGGGAGGCCTCCCGGGGGGTCTCGGCGGCCCGGTTGAGCCCGGCGGGGAGGGCGCCGGCCAGGATCCGCGTGACCCCGTAGGCGACGGTGAGGGAGACGCAGCGGGCCATGGCGGACTCGCCGGGGCCGCCGGTGACGTCGAGCAGGCGGGAGCCGCGCCAGTGCTCGCCCGTCCTGGTGCGCAGCTCCAGGGAGACGGACAGCACGACGCGGTCGGGGCCGGCGGGGCCGGCCGGGTGGCGGTCGGCGAGTTCGCGCGCCAGGGCGCGGACGGCGTCCTGGTCCCCGGCGGCGACGGTCTCGAAGACCTCCTTCCAGGCGGCGCGCCAGCCGGAGTCGCGCAGGGTGCCGCGGACGAAGGTGTCGAGGTGCCAGTAGTACGGGATGCCGTACCGGGCGACGAACGGGAGGCTGTCGCGGTCGGGGTGGGCCTCGAACTCCTCGCCCGCCAGGGTCAGCGGGGCGGTCGCCTCCCAGGGCCGGGAGACGGTGAGCTCGGCGCACCCGTCGATGTAGCGGGCCGGCTCGCCGAGCGCGGCCAGGACCCCGTACGGGGCCCGGCCGAAGCGGTGGCGCAATGGTCCGGGGTCCGCCGCGAGGCCTCCGCAGTGGGAGGTGAACACGGCGGTCGCCGGGGAGGGGCCGAACGCCTCGCGGGCCCGGGCGACGAGGTCGTGGGCCATGAGGTGGCCGAGGCCGGGGTCGAGCCCGGCCTCGGTGAGGGTGACCGTACGGGCCCGCGCGGCCGCCCGCCGCGCCTGTCCGGCCAGCTCCGTGGAGGTGTGGCCGGTGCAGGCGAAGTGGGCGGCGCGGTCGACGGCCAGGCCGAGCAGGGGGGCGTGCTCGGCGGCCGGGAGCATGGAGACGAGGACGTCGCCCGCGCCCGTCTCCGCCGCCAGGGCGGCAGGGGCGAGGGCGCGGGCCTCGGCGCGGCCCGCCAGGCCGAGGGCGGCCAGGCGGGCGGCGGCGCGCTCGGCGGTGCGGTCCCACAGGACCACGCGGCGGGCGCGTTCGCAGACGAGGGAGAGCCCGGAGCGGCCGGTGGACGCGCCGGCGCCTATCCAGTGGACGGTGCCGGACGCGGGGGCCGCGGCGGGCGCGGCTAACTCAGCTGACAAGGGGTGCCTCCTGGGCTTCGAGGGCCGTCCGGTAGGTGTGCAGGGCGCGGGCCCAGACGCCGTCCCACTCGGCCAGGCGCAGCAGCTGCGGGGCGAGTTCGGCGGAGAAGGCGGTGCTGGCCTCGACGGGGAGGAGGGAGGGCAGGTTGTCGATGGCGATCAGGTCGAGGGGGCGCTCGCCCTCGCGCAGGGTGCGGACGGGCTCGTCCCAGGTGGTGGTCTCGTCGTAGACGGGCAGGACGTTGCAGTCGGAGGTGACGTCGCAGGTGACGTCGGAGACCAGGGAGAGGCGGCGGGCGGGTTCGTCCAGGTCGGCCTTGGTCAGGAACGGCGGTACGGGGGTGGTGGTCAGGACGGTGTTGACGAGCAGGTCGTGGGCGAGGAGGGCGGTGCGGTCGAGGGCGCGGGTCTCGGGGAGGTCCCAGCGGGTGGGCTCCAGGCCGGCCTGGACGAGGGCGTCGCAGGCGCCCCGGCCGCAGCGGCCGAGGGCGCCGATGACGAGGGCGGCGGTGGTGGCGGGGTCCTCGTCCGCGGCCGTGGCGGCGAGGAGGGCGTCGAGGGCGGGACGGTCGGTGGGGACCAGCGGGGCGGTGAGGGCGCGGCGGTGGTGCAGGACGGCGAGGGCGGCACCGACGTAGCCGGCCCAGTAGCCGAAGGCGGCGACGCGGCGGCCGGCCTCGTCGGTGAGGTACTCCATGTCGAGGAGGGCGCCGCCGCCCGCGGTGAAGCGGTCGAGGAGCTCTCGGGCGCCGGCCTGGCCCTTGTAGGCGTGGCCGAAGTAGATGTGCCGGTGGCGCAGGGCGGGGGCGCCGGGTCCGGCGGGGAGTTCCTTGAGCCCGAGGACGTACGCCCCGTCGGGGGCCTGCTCGTGCCAGCTGCCGGTGGGGGCGGTGGCGCAGCCCGCGGCGGTGTAGTCGGCCAGGGGGAAGGCCCGCTGGGCCGACTCCTCGACGGTGATGCGGATCCCGGCCCCGACGAGGCGGGCGGCGTCCTGCGGGGTGAGGGGGGCGCGGCGTTCGGTGCGGCGGGCCTCGTGCCGCATCCAGAGGTGAATGGTGTCCGACATGGTGCGTTTTGTCCTGTCTGGAGGCATGGGGGTGGGTGACCCCCGGGCCTGATCGCGATGGCGGGGGCTGCGTCCTGGACGTTCAGCCCCCCTACAAGAGCGGGATCCGGGCGTTCGCCAGAGGGCGGTAGGCGGGGGTCGCTGTGGTGCTCCAGCCTGCCGTGCGGAGCTCGTTCACCACGGCGGCGGCGAGGGCCGTGGCCAGCTCCCCGCCCGGGCAGCGGTGGGCTCCGGCGCCGAAGGTGAACACGACGGGATTCACCCGGCCGGGGGAGAGCGTGTGCGGGTCGGGGTTGACGGAGGGGTCGCGGTTGGCGGCGGCGAGGAGGACGAGCACCTGCTGCCCGGGCTCCACGGTGGAGCCGGCGTGGGTGAAGGGCCCGGCGGCGAAGCGCCGGGTGTTCTGGACCGGCGCGTCGTGGCGGACCACCTCGCGCACGAGCGCCCCGGTGTCGGGGGCGTCGGCGCCCCGGGCCAGGGCGACGAGGGTGTTGCCGATGAGGCCGGCGGTGGCGTCGTAGGTCTGGGAGAGGAACCCGATGGCGTTCGAGAGCAACGGCCCGGGGTGGGGCCATCCGCCGCGCTCGGCCGCGGTCACGAGCTCCCGCAGCAGCCCGTGCGGCTCCGGGTGCGGGCCCGCCGCCGGCGGGGCCGGGTCGTGCCGCGGCCCGGCCGGCGCGCCGTCCGGCGCGGAGGTGGCCGCCGGCTCCGCGACGGGCGCCGCCGAGGCCGCCGTCAGGCCCGGGCCCAGCAGTCCGCGCAGGCGGACGGCCGCCGCCGCGGCCGCCCGGTGGTCCTCCGGCGTGGCCGTGGCCGGGATGCAGCGGACGAAGTCGCCGATCGCGCGGGCCGCCTCGCGGTCGGCCCCGTCCGTGAGGCCGGACAGGGTGGCCACCACCCGGGCCGGGACCCCGAACATCAGCTCCTCGTACGGGACTTCGCCGCCCTCCGCCAGCACCTCGCGGGTGAACCGGGCGGCCAGCGAACCGGCGGCGTGCCCGAGGTCGGCGCGGGCCAGTGCCCCGGCCACGACCCCCTTGAGCCGGACCGCCGCCGCTCCGTCCGTCATCCGCACGAGCTCGCCGAAGACCTCCCCGGCCGCCGTCCCCGCGATCCCGGCGGGCACCGGCTCCGCCACCGGCCGCACCCGCAGCGCACCGGCGCCCAGCACCGCGCGCACCGCGGCCGCGTCGGCGGCCACCCACGCCCCGAGCGCCTCGTCGAAGGCGAAGGGGCGTTCGGCCACCAGGCGCGCGTAATAGGGGTAGGGGTCCGCGAGGCGGACGGCCTCGACGGGGGTGGGGCCGACGGTGCTGACGGGGGTGCTGCTCACGACCTGCTCCTTGTTGAACGGTGGTACGGGTGAGGCGGGTTGTACAGGGAGGATCAGGCGGCCACCCGGGCCGCCCTGCGCATGTCCAGCGAGCCCGCGATGGCCATCCGCAGCACCTCCGAGGTGCCCTCGTAGATGCGCAGCGAGCGGATCTGCCGGTACAGCCGCTCGGTGACGGAGTCCCGGACGATCCCCGCCGCGCCCAGCAGCTGCACGGCGGAGTCCACCACGTCCTGCGCGGCCTCGGTGGCGTGGACCTTGGCGATGTTGGAGTGCCGGGCGAACCGGCGGCTGCCCCGGTCGGTCTCCCAGGCGGCCCGGGCCACCAGCAGCGAGGCCGCGTTCAGCTGCACCTCCATGTCGGCGAGCCGGGCCTTGACCAGCTGGAGGTCGAAGAGCACCGCCCCGTACGCCTCCCGCGCGAGCACGTGCGCGAGCGCGGTGTCGAAGGCGCGCCGGGCGAAGCCGAGGGCGGCCGCGCCGACCGTCGTGCGGAACCGCTCCAGCAGGTCCACGGCGACCACGAACCCCTTCCCCGGCCGCCCGAGCACCGCGTCGGCGGGCAGCCGGCAGTCCCGGAAGGCGAGGTGCGCGAAGGAGCGCGGGGCGATCGCGTCGATCCGCTCGACCCGCAGCCCGGGCGTGCCGGCCGGCACCAGGAAGGCCGTCAGCCCCAGCGGGCCCGGGCCCTCCCCCGTCCTGGCGATCACCACGAACACGTCCGCGATGGTGCCGTTGGCGATCCAGGCCTTGCGGCCGTCCAGCCGGTACGAGCCGTCCGGCGCGCGCACCGCCTCCAGCCCCACCGAGGCCAGGTCGGAGCCGGCCTCCTTCTCGGAGACCGCGAACGCCCCGATCAGCGTTCCGGCGGCCATCCCCGGCAGGTGGCGGCGGCGCTGCGCCTCGCTGCCGAAGCGCAGCAGCGGGGTCGCGGCCAGGGCCTGGACGGAGAAGGCGAAGTCGGCCAGGTCCTCGGCGTAGGCGAGGGCCTCGCGGCGCAGGCACACGGCCCGGAAGTCGTCCACGGGGACGCCCCTGGGGTCGAGTTCGGAGAGCCAGCCCGCCGTGCCCAGGGCGCGGACGAGGCGGCGTCCGGCGTCGTCCGGGGCGAGGGCGCGGACCTCCTCCCACAGGACGCGGTTGCCGTCGCACCAGGCCCCGGCCGCCGCGGCGAGGCGGCGGTGGGAGTCCTCGTAGAAGGGGAGCGCGAGGACCTCGGGGTCGAAGCTCGTCGTGGGTTCCATGTCCGGCTCCTCAGATGACCAGCTCGGCGGGGGCGCCGGCGTCCTCGGCCTCGGCCGCGCGCACCCGCTTGACCAGGGCGTGTTCGATGAAGAAGGCGAAGGAGGCGTAGCCGCGCCAGATCCGCCGCCAGGCGCGCCGGACGGCCTCCTCGCCGGAGAGGTGGCGGATCTCGTCGAGGTGGGCGACGACGAGGTCGGCGGACTGGCGGGCGTGGCCGGCGGAGAAGTTGTCGATGGACAGGTGGGCCTCCTCGTAGGAGGCGTCGAGGCCGTGCCGGCGCAGCTTCTGGATCTCGTGCATCCGCAGGGCGCCGAGGCCGAACATCTCGATGCCCAGGTTGTAGCCGAGGATCTCGTCGTAGAGGCTGTCGGGGAACAGGGACAGACAGAGCTGGTGGACGGAGAAGGCGTAGAGGTGGTCCGGCAGCTCGCCCTGGTGCAGGAAGGCCTCCTGCCGGATGTGCGGCAGGTCCATGTCCATGCTGGCCAGGACCTTGTGGATGATCGTGATGTGGTTCTTGGCCATGTCCCCGCGGCCCATCTCGTCCGCGTAGATGGAGAAGAGCATGTCGTCGCTGCGCCGGCCGCGGCGGCCGAGGTTGCCGACGCGGTGGGCCCAGGTGCCGTCGATGAGGCTGCCCAGGGCGTACGTGGACTGCTCGAAGACCACCTCGTCGCGGGAGGGGATCTCGGTGAGCGGCTCGTACGGGTCCACGAGCTTGTCCCAGTAGATCCTTTCGACCCGCTCCAGCAGGGCCTCGGGGGTGTAGGGGAACCAGGAGGCGTCGGTGAGCAGGCCTTCGGCGCCGTGCTCGAAGAGGAGTTCGGCCTCGGCGAGGCCGGCCTCGGCGCGGGCGCGGGCGAGCGGCAGCACGCTGGGGTGGTGTTCGAAGTTGACGAGCCGGTGGAAGAAGCGGCGGTGGTCCTCGGGGCCTTCGGGCTCGCCGACCAGCACGTCGGCGGGGTCGGCGGCGGCGAGCCGGCCGCTCCAGACGCGGGCGGCCGCGTCCCCGGCGGTGACAGGGGTGAGGTCGGCGCCGGCGGGCTCGCCGTCGGCGACGGCGCGGGCCCAGGCGGTGAGGACGGCCGCCTCGGGTGCGTCGAAGACGCCGAACATGGGGCCGCCGAACTTGACGGCCTTCAGGAAGCGGCAGGGTCCGCCGTCGCGGGCGGGGCGCAGCTGGCGGGAGCCGCGCAGTTCGCGGACGAAGGCCGCGGCGTCGAGATCGCCGGTGTCGAGCCAGTCGGTGAGGTGCCGGGTGCCCAGGCGGACGGCGCGGTGCTGGCGGCCGGCGTGGGGGGCGTGGCGTTCGACGATCCGGGCGACCTTCGCGTCCAGTGACAGCCCGTCGTGCCAGGCGGCGAGTTCGGCGAGGGCGGCGGTGTGCTCGCGTTCCAGGCGCAGCAGGAGGCGGACGGCGGCCAGGGCGCGGCGCCGGTCGGCGGGGCCGGTCGGGGACTGCTCGGTGAAGGCGAGGTAGGCGGCGAGCACGGGGCGCACGTCGCTCTCGGCGAGCACCGGCGCGGTGCCGAGGAGGAGTTCGTCGAGGCCGAGGGCGTGGGCCGCGTAGTGGACGCCGACGACCTCGGGGAGGAAGGAGGCGGGCAGCCGGGACAGGGCCAGCCGGAAGGCGCCGTGCAGGGCGGTGAGCGGGCGGGCGCCGGCCTCGTCGAGGAAGGCGGAGGCCTCCACGCCGGGGAGGTGGACGCCCTGGACGGTCAGGGCGCGGCGGCGGCGGCCGAGGAGGCCGGCCTCGGAGGTGCCCTCGCCCTGGAGCAGCCAGTGCTGGCCGAAGAGGCGGCCGACGATCTCGGCGGGCTGGGTGGCGGCCTGGGAGAGGGTGTCGAGCCAGCAGCCGCCGGTCAGCGCCAGGGGTGCGCGCTGGCGCAGTACGGCGGCGCGGACCTCGGGGTCGGGGTGGGTGCGCAGCGGGGCGAGGACGGCGGCGAGTTCGTCCCGGGCGGCCAGGACGTGGGCGGCGACGGCGTCCGCGTCGGCTCCGGCGGCCAGGGGGTCCGGCCCGTCCCCGTACGCGCCGTGCTCCCTGTCCGCGCCGTGCTCCCCGTACGCGCCGTCCTCGTCGGACGGGGTGAGGAAGGCGGCGAGGACCCGGCGGGCGGCGAGCAGGACGGCCTCGCTCTCCTGGTCGGCGATCAGGCGCCGGAAGAGTGCGTCGGGCGGCCCGGCGGTGATCCGGGCGGCTTCGGCGGCGCCTTCCGGGGAGGCCTCGAAGGGGCCGGCGGGCAGGGAGGTGGTGAGGTCGGGGAGGGCGAAGGCGGGCGCGTAGGAGCTGCGCGCCATGTCGAGGGAGGTCTCCTCGTCGGGGGTGAGGGGCGCGCTCATGCCGGGGATCCTCCGGATACGGATGTGTGTACGGGTTCGGTCGCGCGGGGCGGGGTCCCGGGGGTGCGCGCGGCCGTGGGCAGTGCGCGGAGCAGGACGGCTATGCGCACGCCCGGGACGCTGGAGGCCAGCAGGTAGTGCCCGTGGGGCTGGAGGGCGCCGTCCCGGGCCCGGTCGACGAGGTTGATCAGCGGGTCGGCGGCGAAGCAGTGGCCCACGCGCGGGATGTTGTCGAGGAAGAGCTGCTCGCGGGTGAAGCCGGCCTGGCGTTCCTTGAGGACGACGAGGGGCTTGTAGAGGTTGGCGTGGAGCACGCCCAGGATGTCGCCGGTCTTCATGCCGGCCTCGTCGAGGATGCGCCGGTTGACCTCGCGGGCCAGGTCGGAGCTGATCTCGTTGGACCAGTCGAGGCCGGCCGGGTCCTGCGCGCCGGCGCCCGCGACGATCTCGTAGGCGTCGGGGCCGAGGGGGTCCGCGCTGACCAGGCACGAGGCGGCGCCGTCGGTGAAGAGGGCGAAGTTCTCCATGCGGACGGACTCGTCGGTGACCCGGTCCGCCGTGACGACCATGACGGTGCGGTGCATGCCGGAGGCCACGTACGCCTGGGCGGTGCGGATCCCGGCGAGGAGGTTCGCGCAGCGGCCGAGGGTGAGGCCGGTGAAGGCGGCGGTGCCGAGCCCGGTGGCGGCCATCACGTTCTCGACGAAGGCGCCGTGGGTGCGGGGGCCGCCGGGGAAGCGGGTGGAGCACAGGATGAGGCAGTCCACGTCGGCGGGGGCGGCGCCCGCCGCGTCGAGGGTGGCGCGGGCGGTCTCGGCGGCGAGGGTCTCCAGGGACTTGGCCGTGCGGTGGACGGAGCCCCAGCCCCACAGGTCGGCGCGGGGCGGCATGCCGAACCGGCGGGCCCGCTCGCGCAGGCCCTCGACCGTGGTGTGGTCGCAGCGGAGTTCGCCGAGGACGTAGCGGGGTGCGGACAGGTGGACGGCTGCGGGGGCCGGTCGGGCCCCCGGGCCGGCGGGCGCGGTGGGTGTCGCGTGCGGAAGGCTCACGGTGCCGGATCGCTCTCTCGGTCGGCTGCGGACGGGGCGTGCGGGGCGGGGGCGGCGGGCACGGCGGCGGGCGGGGCGGCCATGAGGGCGTTGGCCTCGGCGTAGGGCAGGGCGTCCGCGCCGAAGTCGAAGGTGCCCGACTCCGTGATCTCGCGGGCGGCGCGGGTGAGGGCGCCGAGCGCGGCGCGGGACAGGGCGGAGCCGGTGCTGATCCGGCGGACGCCGAGGGCGCCGAGTTCGGCGACGGACAGCTTCAGGGTGCCGGTCATCAGGACGTTGACGGGCCGGGAGACGGCGGCGCAGACGGCGCGGACCGCCTCGGCGTCGGGCAGGGCCGGGGCGTAGAGCACGTCGGCGCCGGCGGCCTCGTACGCCCGCAGCCGGCGGATGGTGTCGTCGAGGTCGGGCCGGCCCAGGAAGAAGTTCTCGGCGCGGGCGGTGACGGTGAAGGGGAAGCCGAGCCCCTTGGCGGCCTCCACGGCGGCGGCGACCCGCTCGACGGCCTCGTCGAGGGGGCGCAGCGGGTCCTCCTCGCGGCCGGTGGCGTCCTCGACGGAGCCGCCGGCGAGGCCGGCCTCCGCGGCGAGGCGGATGGTCTCGGCGACGTCCTCGGGGCGTTCGCCGAAGCCGCTCTCCAGGTCCGCGGTGACGGGCAGTCCGGTGGCGTCCACGATGGCGGCGGCGTTGGCGAGGAGTTCCGCGCGGCTCACCCGGCCGGCTCCGTCGGGGCGGCCGAGGGCGTGGGCGAGGCCCGCCCCGGTGGTGGCGAGGGCGGCGAAGCCGAAGGAGGCCAGGATGCGGGCGGTGCCGGCGTCCCAGGGGTTGGGGACGACGAAGGGGCCGGGGCCGGTGTGCAGGTCGCGGAAGGCCTCGCCGCGGCGGAGGCGGGCGGCGGGGTCGGCGCTGGGGCGGAGCTGGCTCATGGGGTTCCTCGCTGGGGTGCCGTCGTGCGTCGGGCGGGCCGTCAGATCAGCTCAACGTACTCATCGCCGCGGACGGCCGGTCCGTGTGCGGACGGCTCCGTCACCTCCGCCGCGGCCGCCGCCGCGCGGGCGAGGGAGCGCAGGACGGAGGTGGCGGCGTCCGGCCGGTCCTCGAGGTAGAAGTGGCCGCCGTCCGCCCAGTGGCGGGCGGGCGGGGCGGCGCACTCGCGGGACCAGGCGTCGAGGGCGGCGGGGCCGACGTGCCGGTCGCCGGTGCCGTTGAGCAGGGTGACCGGGACGGTCAGCGGGGGGCCCGGGCGGTAGCGGTGGGCGGCGACCATGCGGAAGTCGGCCTTGAGGTGCGGCAGGAGGAGTTCCTGTACGGCCTCGTCCTCCATCACCTCGGGCGGCAGTCCGCCGAAGAAGCCGACGGCCTCGGTGAAGGCGCGGCCCTCCAGGCGGGCCGCCTCCACGACGCGGGGGGTGGGCAGCAGGGAGGGGGCCGCGCAGCCGGAGGCGACGAGCCCGGCGAAGCCGTGTACGCCGTCCAGCCGGCGGGCCACCTCGAAGGCCAGGGCCGCGCCGAAGCTGTGGCCGAAGAGGAGGAACGGCCGCGTGCGGGGGCCGTCGCCGGCCAGGGCGATGGCGGCGGCCGCCCCGTCGGCGAGGGCGGCGAGGGAGGCGGGGGCCGGTTCGCGGAAGCGGTGGCCGCGGCCGGGCGGGCAGACGGCGGCGATCAGCGCGTCGCCCTCCAGGGCGGGCTGCCAGCCGAGGAAGGTCCGGGGGTTCCCGCCGGCGTGCGGGAAGCAGTAGAGGCGGACGGCGGCGGGGGCGGATCCTGCGGCGGTCTCGGAGGTCAGGAACCAGGGGGAGGCAACCACGAGGATCAGCCATTCCTTTGCCGGTCGGTCGGTGACGGGAGGTGATGCAGTGCAGGACGGGGTGTCCGTGGGCGATCAGTTCCAGCCAACGTCGTCGGACGAGGTGGGGGTGGGCGCGGGGGTGGTCGCGGGCTGCGGGTTGTTCCAGCCCACGTCGCCGGCCTCACCGTTCTCACCGGCGGCGACGTGCGGGTTCACGAGGTTCCAGCCGACGTCGCCGGAGCGCAGGTGGCTGACCGAGCCGGCGGGGGAGACGTCCTGGGCGGCATGGGTGGCGAGTCCGGCGACCGCCGTTCCGAGCCCGAGGGCCACGCCGGCCGTCGCGAGAACCACGCGTCCGCGGATTCCCGAAACACGGTTGGCCGGACGAGTCACCATGCGGTTCTTCCCCATTTTGCCCAGTCCCCTCGAGTCGTTTCGCCTTCAGGCATTCCAGGAACGCCAAACCGAGGCGGTATCCGGGTGGTCCTGATCTCCGGTGCGCCTTCTCGGTGTTCGTTCCTGCGGTGAGACCAAATCTCTCCTGCCCGCTCGAGAGGAACTAGACCTACGATGGCTCCGGTTTCCGCATTGCGGGAACCCACGGGGTCTCAACCCCTGCAAACAGCTCCATACCGGACAGACAGGGGTGGGTAGTGGACGTAGTCAAATACGTCAAAACCGCACAGAGCGGTGCACCTGAGGAGCTGTGCAAGGCCGCGGCCGGGGAGCCGCAGGCCTTCTTGCGGGAACTCGCAACGCACCTGGGCCTGCTGGCGCAGGAGGCGGCGCAGCAGGCGGCGCTCGCGCCGGTGGCGGCGGTCGAGGCGCCGGCCGAGGAGGTGGTCGGCCCGGGCGTGCGGTACCTGCACGGACTGGGCAGCATCTCGACGGCGATCAACGAGGCCCTGGGGGCGGTCCGGCGGGACATCCTCACCGCGCAGCCCGACGGGGCGCGGCCGAGCGCGGTGCTGAAGGACGCGCTGGAATCCGTACGCCGGCAAATCTCGGCGGGGATCGCGATGCGGACCCTGTATCAGCACACGACGAGATTCGACGAGGCGACGAAGGAATACGTTCGCGCGGTAACGGAATATGGCGCTCAAGTACGGACGCTCGAAGAATTCTTCGATCGTCTGATCATCGTGGACGACGTCGCCTTCATTTCGGCGAACGAGGAACGCACCACGGCCATCTCGATTACCGAGCCGACCATCGTACGATTTCTGCGGGACACGTTCGACAAGGCCTGGGACCGGGCCAAGCCCTTCCCCTTCGTCCCGCTGCACGCCGCGCGGGCGGCCGACGAGGTGGTCCCGGCGATCCGGGAGTCGATCAGCCGGCTGCTGGTGGAGGGTTACTCGGACAAGGCCATCGCGCGCCGCATAGGGATCAGCGAGCGCTCCCTCCAGGCCCATATCGCGGCCATCAAGCAGGAACTCGGCGCACACAACCGATTACAGCTCGGATACCTCCTGGGGCGCAACGAGACCACCTATGTGGTGTGACCCTGCCCGGCTCCGGGCAGCGGAAGGGCCGGCCTCCCCCTGAGGGGCGGCCGGCCCGGTGCCGCGCCGTACGTCAGGTCGTCCGGTTCACAGTGCCTCGGCCTCCCGGGCGAACGGGGCCGTGCGGACCAGGGCCACGGCCACCAGGACCGCCGCCGCCCCCGCCGCGCAGGTCAGGTTGAAGGCCGCCCCGTGACCGAAGCGTTCGGCGAGCTGGCCCGCCGCCAGGGCCGCGATGCCCTGGCCGACGATCAGACCGCTGCCCAGCAGGGACATGGCCTCACCCATGCGGGCCGGCGGGGCCACCCGCTCGGCCAGGCCGAACAGGGCGATCAGGTGCGGGGCGACGGCGATGCCGATCCCGGCGACGGCCGCGGCGGCGCCGAGGAAGCCCTCCACGGCGAGGAGTGGCAGCAGCAGCACGGCCTGGGCGGTGATGGCGATCCGCAGCCGGACCGTGAGGTCCTGGTTCCCGGGCCGCAGGGTGACGGCCATCCCGGCGAGGGCGCTGGTCACCGCCATGGCGCCCCAGACGAAGCCGGCCTTGCCCGGGTCGCCCAGGTGCTGGGCGAGGGCGCTGATCCCGGCGTTGGCGCTGCCCCAGATCATGCCCTGGAGCAGGGCCATGGCGAACAGCACGCACAGCGCCGGGGACAGCAGCGCCGTGGTCGCGCCGCCGGCCGTACGGGCCCCGCTGCCGCGGGGGGCCGTCGGGTGGAGGGCGAACAGCACGCCGAACACGGCGATGAGCAGGCCGGCCAGCAGCAGTCCCGCCACCGGGTGGATCAGCATCACGGTCAGGCCCGCGAGGGCCGGTCCGGCCATGAAGCTGATCTCGTCGATGGTGGTGTCGAAGGACAGGGCCCGGCCGGTCAGACCGGGGTCGTCCCCGGTCAGCGAGATCCAGCGGGTCCGCGACAGCGGGCCGATCTGGGGCACGGTCAGGCCCACCAGCAGTGCGAGGACCGCCTCGGCGAAGGCCCGGGCGTCGGCGAGCACCGCCGCGACCAGGGCGGCGATGGCGGCGGCGTTGGCGAGCGAGGCGGCGAGGACGACCTTGCGGTGTCCGAGCCGGTCCGCCATCCGGCCGAGGGGCGGCCCGCCGACGGCCTGGCCGGTCCACAGCATGCCGGCGGCGAGGCCGGCGCGCCCGATCCCGTTCAGCTCGGTCAGCATCAGCAGCGTGCCGATCGGGCAGATCGCGGCGGGGAGCCGGGCGAGGAAGGAGATCGCCGGGAGGGCCGGGCCCGCCAGGGAGGTGACGGACCGGGGGGCTGTGACGGCAGACAAGGGAGCTCCAGGAGGTTCGGGCCGGATCCCGCGACGGGCGGCGGGGCGGCGGACAGCTGCGGCGGAAACGGCCTACGCGCCGAAGGCGACGGCCTGCAACTGTGCGGTGCGGTCGGTGCGTTCCCAGGTGAAGTCGGGCAGCTCGCGGCCGAAGTGGCCGTAGGCGGCGGTCTGGGCGTAGATCGGGCGCAGCAGGTCGAGGTCGCGGATGATCGCGGCGGGGCGCAGGTCGAAGACCTGGACGATGGCCTCCTCGATCTTCCGTACGTCGACCTTGGCGGTGCCGAAGGTCTCCACGAAGAGGCCGACGGGCTCGGCCTTGCCGATGGCGTAGGCGACCTGGACCTCGCAGCGGGTCGCGAGGCCGGCGGCGACGACGTTCTTGGCGACCCAGCGCATCGCGTAGGCGGCGCTGCGGTCCACCTTCGACGGGTCCTTGCCCGAGAAGGCGCCGCCGCCGTGCCGGGCCATGCCCCCGTACGTGTCGATGATGATCTTGCGGCCGGTCAGCCCCGCGTCGCCCATCGGGCCGCCGATCTCGAAGCGCCCCGTCGGGTTGACCAGCAGCCGGTAGCCCTCGGTGTCCAGCTTGATCCCGTCCGCCGCCAGCAGCGCCAGGACGTGCTCGACGACGAACTCGCGGATGTCGGCGGCGAGGACGGCCGCCTGGTCGGCGTCGGGGCCGAGGAGGGCCTCCAGATCGGCGGCGGCCGCGTGCTGGGTGGAGACCACGACCGTGTCGAGGCGGACCGGCTCGTCCCCGTCGTACTCGACGGTGACCTGGGTCTTGCCGTCGGGGCGCAGGTAGGGGACGGTGCCGTCCTTGCGGACCTCCGTCAGCCGGGCGGAGAGCCGGTGCGCGAGGTGGATCGGCAGCGGCATCAGCTCGGGGGTCTCGTCGCAGGCGTAGCCGAACATCAGGCCCTGGTCGCCCGCGCCCTGGAGGCCGAGCGCGTCCTCGCCGTCCTTGCCCTCGGCGTCCACGCCCCGGGCGATGTCCGGGGACTGGGCGCCGATGGACACCGACACCCCGCAGGAGGCGCCGTCGAAGCCCTTCTTCGAGGAGTCGTAGCCGATCTCCAGCACCTTCTCGCGGACGAGCTGCGCGACCGGGACGTACGCCGACGTCCGCACCTCGCCCGCGACGTGCACCAGGCCGGTGGTGACGAGCGTCTCGACGGCCACCCGGGAGTGCGGGTCCTCGCGCAGCATCGCGTCGAGGATCGTGTCGCTGATCTGGTCGGCGATCTTGTCGGGGTGCCCCTCGGTCACGGACTCCGAGGTGAAGAGGCGGTTGGTCATGGTGTCGTTCATCTCCCGGTGGTGCGGTTGTGGACCAGGGCGGCGAGGCGGCCCAGGCCCAGATCGATCTGTTCGGGTGTCAGGACGCTGAAGGACAGCCGGATCTGGTGCGTGCCCCCCGCTCCCCCGTAGAAGTGCCGCATGGGCGTCCACAGCACCCCGAACCGCGAGGCGGACAGTTCGAGCGCCGCCTCGTCGGTCTCGAAGGGCAGGGTCACGACGGCGAACATCCCGCCGCCGGGGACGTTCCAGCTGACCGGCGGGCCGGACGGCGGGAAGTGGCGGCGCAGTCCGTCGAGCACGGCGCGCAGGTTGCGGGCGTACACCTCGCTCTCGCGCCGGGTGGCCGCGGTCATGCTGCCCTCGTGCTCCAGGAGCCTGCCGCCGATGACCGCCTGGGAGACGGTCGAGGTGTTGAGCGTCAGCATGCTCTTCAGCTTGGCGAGCTGGTCGGCGAGCAGCCGGCCCTCGCCGGGGGCGGCCCCGGCGACGGGCTGGTCGGCGAGCACGTAGCCGACGCGGGCTCCGGGGAAGGCCGTCTTGGCGAAGGAGCCCACGTAGACGACGTTGCGGTGCCGGTCGAGGGACTTGAGGGTGGGCAGCCGCCGCGCCCCGGCGTTGAAGAGGGAGTACGGGTTGTCCTCGATGACGAGGAGGCCCTCCGCGGCGGCGGTCTCCAGCAGCCGCTCGCGGTCGGGCAGGCTCATGCTCAGCCCGCTGGGGTTGGCGAAGTCGGGGACCACGTAGCAGGCGCGGGGCCGCAGCCCGGCCGCGCGGGCGGCGCGCACCTGGGCGACGAGGTCGTCGACGTCGATGCCGCCCGCGCCCTCCCGCACGGGGCGCACCGGCATGTCCATGAGCCGGGCGGCGCCGAGGAAGCCCACGTAGGTGGGCGCGGGGGCCAGGACGACGTCCCGGTCGTCGGTGCGCAGGGCCCGCAGCAGCAGGACCATCGCCTCCTGGCAGCCCGTGGTGACCACGATCGCGTCCGGGTCGGCGGTGATGTCCTCGTCGACGGCGAGGTTGCGCACCAGCAGTTCGGTGAGCAGGCCCTTGGTGTGCCCGTACTGGAAGAGGGCGGTGCGCACCTGGGCCGGGGTGCGGCCGAGGTCCTCGCGCAGGTGGCGGGTGAAGCGTTCCAGGTGGGCGTGGAGCTGGTCCGGGTCGTAGAACTCCTCGTACGGGCGGCCCGCGGCGAAGGAGACGGCGTCGGGGTAGCGGCCGGCGATCTCGTTGAGCAGGGTCATCGAGCCGAGCACCGGGTCGGACAGCGAGCCGTGGAGCTCGTCGAGGGCGAGCGGGTCCCGGGTGCGGAACCCGTCCGGGACCCGCCCGGGCGGCCGGGTGTCGTGGAGGGTGGTGGGCGTCATGGGGCGGCCCCTTCCGCGGAGGACGGTACGGGGGCGGCGGTGTTCACGGCCGCTCGGGACGGGTGTGGAGGCAGGTGCCCGTGCGGGCCCCGTTCGCCAGGCTGATCACGCCGCCGTCCGGGTCGGTGGTGCCCCGGATGAAGGCCCCTCCGTAGCCGTGCCCGGCCAGGAAGATCCCCCAGTTGAGGACCATGGGCTCGGTCTCGTCCGCGCCCTCGCCGACGGGGAACTCCTCGGTCACCGGCCGGACCCGGCGCTGGGCGATGTAGGGGCCGCCCGCGAAGGACTCGACGGCGCGGTCCCACTCCTCCTGGCCGGTGGACCAGCCGGGCAGGACGTCGAGGCCGCCGTGGGAGCCGGTGGCCTTGACGACCAGGTCCTCGCGGTGCGCGCGGACGTAGGGCAGCAGGTCGACGAGTTCGCCGTCCACGTGGACCTTCTCGTCGCGCAGGGTCCGGCTCCAGGGCAGGAAGGAGTCGATGAGCTCCCGCTCGGCCGGCGTGAACGCGCCGCGGTTGCGTTCGTCGCTGAGGACGGCGAAGCAGCCCTTGCTGCCGTACACCTCCGGCTCCAGCGGGGTGAACAGGGCGACCCGGCCGTCGCTGGCCGCGTCGTGCAGGGGGCGCAGGAGGGCGGCGTCCGCGGGGGTGACCACGTCGTCGATGACGTAGAAGCGGTGGACGGCGTCCAGTCTGCGGCCGCGTACGTACAGGCCGTCGGGGCGGGCCTCGACCTGTCCGGCGTGGCAGGGGACGGCCTCGATGCCGTACGGCCTGAGCAGTTCGGCCATCACCCGCAGCCGGGGTTCCAGGGAGGGGAAGCTGTCGGGCCAGTCGACGAGGCCGATCACCGGGCCGGCGGCGAGGTCGAGGGCGGGCAGGGCCGCCTGGAGCGCCTTGACGAGCACCCAGGTGGTGTCGGTGGTGTCGGCGCCGTGCTCCTCGGCGAAGGCGGACACGTACGGGTCGGCGAGCAGCACGTCGTCGATCAGCGGGGTGTCGAAGCCGCCGAGCGGGCTGCCGACGTTGAGCTCCAGGATGCGGAAGCCGCTCTCCTCCTCGTACAGGTCCGAGCGGGCGAAGCGCGGGACCGCGCGGGGCGTCCCGTCCGCGCTGAGGGCCGTCGCGATCTGCAGCGGGGACCAGCCGACGGTGCGGGCGAAGGCCCGTACGTCCCCGTCGTGGAGCCGGTGGGGCAGCGACAGCAGCAGGTCGAAGAGGTCGCTGAGCCGCCGCCCGATCGAGCGGACCTGCTCGCCCTCCAGCAGGACGGGGCGGCTGAGGAAGCGCTCGCCGAGGGCGGTGCGCAGCAGGTCCGCGTCGGCGCAGGCGTGGGCGAGGCGGGCGCCGGGGCGGGGGCCGGCGAGGTAGGCGCGGGTCAGGGCGTTGGGCATCAGCCGACCTCCACCCGTACGTGGGCCATGACGGCGTCGGCCGCCGCGTTGACCTCGGTGTTGTCGGCGGCGCAGAGGATCACGTGGCCGACGCGGGCGTCGTTGCCCTTGTCGCGGACGCCGCCGACCCGGGTGCCGGGGGCGTCGGTGTCGACGGCCATGACGTGCGGCGAGGAACCGAGTCCGGTCAGCCCCCGGAAGGTGCCCGGCTCGTACGAGGTGAAGAAGCGGATGGCGGCGGCCCGGTCGTGGGCCGGGGCGGTCCGGGGCGGCGTGCCGGTGACGGCCTCGACGTAGGCACGGGCCTCGTCGATGCCGTGGGCCATGCGCATCAGGCGCACCACGTGGTCGCCGGGCAGCCGGGCGCCGACCTCGATGACCTTCGCCCCGCCGCCGGGGGTGAGCTTGAGCTCGACGTGCGCGACGCCGTTGCGGACGCCGAGCGCGTGCAGGGCCTGCTCGACGGTGCGGCGGATCAGGTCCAGGGACTCCCGCGGCAGGTCGGCCGGGACGGTGTGCCCGGTCTCGACCCGGTAGGCGTCCCGGGTGGTGAACTTCTCGGTGACGGGCAGCACGGCGACGCGGCCGCCGGAGACCACCGCCTCGACGCCGAACTCCACGCCGTCCACGTACTCCTGGATGAGCACCGTGGTGTCGAGCGGGATGAGGTGCGGGGTCTCGACCGGCCAGGACCGGGCGAGGGTGAAGGCGGCCGCCAGTTCCCCGGGCGCGCGGACCACCGAGACGCCCCAGGAGGCCGACTGCTCCGCCGGCTTCACGACGACCGGGTAGGCCAGGCCGCTCCCGGCGATCCCGGTGAGCGCCGACTCGTACGTCGTGGCGAGGACGGTGCGCGGGGAGGGCACGCCGTGCTCGGCGAAGAGCCCGGCCATGACCCGCTTGTTGCGGCAGCCCGTGGCGCGCTCCGGGTCGTTGCCGGGCAGTCCCAGTTCGGCGGCGAGTTCGGCGACGAGCGGGCTGAGGAACTCCCAGCCGCACAGGACGCCGGTCACGTCGTGGGCGCGGGCGTGGGCGGCGAGCTGACGCCGGGCGGCCTCGGGGTCGGCGAAGTCGGTGAACAGCACGTCCTCGCCGATGAGCTCCTTGAGCGCCGGGGGGTAGGACTTCTCGTAGACGTCCTCGTGGGTGACCACCGTGACCCGCAGGCCGAGCTCCTCGGCGGCCCGCAGCAGGTAGGGCCCGGTGTTGCCCATGGCCTCGAGGAGCAGCAGCCGGCTCATGCGGCCACCGGGCCGTGCGCGGCGGGGGCGTGGGCGGCCGGTACGGGGGCGGGCGCGGGCGCGGGGAAGAAGTCGACGAGCATCATGTCGCGCACCGCGTACGGCAGGTCGGCGCCGGGCTCGATGGCGGAGACCCCGTGGAAGACGCGGCGGTCGTCGATGATGATCGTTTCGAAGGGTTCGGTCAGCCGGGTGCTGAAGAGGGGCGCGCGGTCGCGGTCGAAGAGCTGGGAGTGGCCGCCCTCGACGTTGTCGCGGTGGATCAGCACCTGGGCGACGAAGTGGTGGCCGTCCTCGTGGATGCCCTCGGGCGCCGGCAGTCCCGCCGCGTCCCGGGTGGCGGTGATGCGGATCTGGTGGACGCCGACGGCTCCGCCCGCCGTGTCGAAGGTGCCCGGGAGCCGGTCCAGCAGGCCCCGGACGAGCGTGGCCAGTACGGGGGACTGCGCGACCGCGTCCTCGACGGGCGCGAACTCCCGGGCGACGCCGCCGTGCAGGGGGTTCACGTCGAGGGACTGGTGGAAGGCGCCGTGCGGGGCGCGTACGAGACCCGCGTCCGTCAGCCGGAACTCGCTGTAGCGGCGGCGCCGGTAGTCGGCGCCGCCCTTCAGGTAGCCGTCGACCGGCATGTCGTTCCAGGATTCGCGCAGCAGCTTCACCTCGGCGTCGGTGTGTCCACCGAGCGTGGCGCGGACTTCGGCTGCGGGCAGATGGACGTACGGCTGGGACATGGCGGGTCGACCTTTCACTTGCGGGAGGAACGAAAGCGCGGCGGGGCGCGCGGCCGGGGTACGGCGGGGCGTCAGCGGACCGCCTGCGCCGCCGGGCCCGTCAGCAGCTGCTTGAGCTGGAGGGTCATGTCGGCGGAGAGCACCCCGTACTCGGCGTCCAGGGCGGTGATGCCGTCCAGGAAGGCGGATTCGGCGCCGAACTCGCAGGTGGCGATCAGCAGGCCGCCGTACTCCCTGCCGTCGACGACCAGCGTCGGGGTGACCTGGACGATGTCGAGGCGCTCGTGGGCGGCCGCGACGAAGGCGTCGGTCACGTGGTTCACGGGGAACTCCAGGGACCAGCGGCGGCGCTCCAGCACCGGCTCGGGCTGGGCCGGCCAGGTTCCGAGGAGGATCTCGGTCATGGCGAGGTAGGTGTTGCGGCCGGACGCGGCCACGCCGAGGGCGGTGGCGCCGGAGACGCGGGGGTTGATCTCCAGGACCCAGTAGGTGCCGCCGCTGTAGATGATGTCGAGGTTGATGACGCCGGTGATGCCCAGGCCCGCGCAGAGCTTCTTCAGCTTCTCGGCGACCGGGACGAAGGCGGCGTCGTCGGCGGGGCGGGGGGCGGAGGAGCGCAGCTCCCAGAAGGCGAAGGTCGGCTTGCCGCCGGTGGGGCCGGTGAAGCACAGCGGCTGGACGGCGTACTCGCCGTCGGCGCCGACGAGCTCGACGGTGCACAGCTCGCCGGTGATGCACTGCTCCATGACGTGGTTGCCCTCGTCGGGGGTGGCCAGGTACTCCTCCAGCGCGGCCCGGTCGGGGATGAAGCGGATGCCGTTGCCGGAGCTGCCCCAGACCGCCTTGGTGAGCAGCGGGAAGCCGATCTCCTCGGCCTTCCAGCGGATGATGTCCGCGTAGACGGGGACGTCCGCGCCGCCGTTCTTGAGGAGGGTGCCGTCGACGAGCATGCCGCGCGGGGTGTCCAGGCCGTAGTCGGCGAGGATCTTCTTGGTCTCCCACTTGTCGGCGAGCAGCCGGCTCGGCTCCGGGCCGTTGGTGACGGCGGGGATCCCGTGGGCGGCCAGCTTCTCCTTGACGAGGGCGTCGCGCAGGCCCGCCTCGTCGGGGAAGGCCAGCGAGACCACGCCGTCGGCCCCCCAGGCGAGGATCCGCTCGGCGATCTCGTCGGGACGGGCGTCCTCGGGGAGCTTCTCCCAGGTGCCGCCGGGGAAGTCGGCGGCCTCGCACTCGCCGTCGGTGAAGAAGATCCGCGCCTCGATCCCGGCGTCGGTGACGGTGCGCGCCAGCTCCGGGATGTACGGGCCGGCCCGCGAGATCGGGATCGAGCGGATGTAGGCGATGCGCTTGATGTCGGACTCGGTCATGTACTACTCCAGTTCGATGGTGAGGTTGGCGACGGCGGCGTCGGCCGCGCGGTTGACCTTCTGCGGGGTGGCGGCGGTGAGCATCACGTAGCCGACCCGGCCGTCGTTGTCGCCGGGGCCGCGGACCTCTTCGTCGGGCTGCGGGTAGACGGCGATGCGGTGGACCTGCGGGGAGCGGACGACCCCGTCGATGCTGCGGAAGCGGCCGGCCCGGGGCGGTACGAAGAAGCGGATGGCGGCGGCCCGGTCGGCGCGCGGCGTGAGGTCGGGCTCGATGCCGAGGGCGACCTCGATCCAGGCGCGGGCCTCGTCGACGCCGCGGGCGAGCCGGATCAGCTCGGGCACCCGGTCTCCGGGCAGCCGCGCCCCCACCTCGATGATCTTCGCGCCGCCCCCGGGCAGCAGCTTCAGCTCGGTGTGGGCCACGCCGTCGGTGATGCCGAGGGCGCGGACGGCCAGGGCGGTGGTCTCGTACAGGGTGGCGGTGTCGGTGTCGTCGAGGGCGGCCGGGACGGTCTGGCCGGTCTCGGCGCGGAAGACCCCGTCGGTGGTGAACTTCTGCACCACCGTGAGGGGGGTGATCCGCCCTTCGAAGACGACGCTCTCGACGCTGTACTCGACGCCTTCCACGTACTCCTGGACGAGGACGGTGGTGTCGAGGGGGAAGCCGTGCGGGGACTCGTACGGCCAGGCCCGGGCGGCGGCGAACGCGGCCGGCAGTTCGGCGGGGCCCCGGATCACCGAGACGCCCCAGGAGCCGGCCTGTTCGGCGGGCTTGACCACGACGGGGTAGGTCAGGCCGCTCGCGGCGAGGAGGGCGGCGGCCGTCTCGTGGTCCTCGGCGAGGAGCGTGCGGGGTGCGGGCACGCCGTGCTCGGCGAAGAGCGCGGCCATGACGCGCTTGTTGCGGCAGCCGTCGGCGCGTTCGGGGTCGTTGCCGGGCAGGCCCAGGTCGGCGGCGAGCCGGGCGGCCAGCGGGGTGAGGAACTCCCAGCAGCCGACGACCGCGGCGACGCCTTCGGCGCGGGCGTAGTCGGCGAGTTCCCGCCGGGCCGCCGCCGGGTCGGAGAAGTCGGTGAAGACCACCGACGTGATCTTGTCCTTGACCGCCGGGGCGTAACACTCGTAGATCTCCGGGTGGGTGGCGACGACGATCTCGACGCCGAGGTCCCGGCCCGCGTCCAGCAGGCTCTCCGCGGCTCCCATGGCCTCGACGAGCAGCACCTTCCTCATGCCGGCACCCCTTCGGTCCGCTCGCCCAGGGCGATGTCGTGGGGGCGCAGCGGGATGCGGGTCAGGGCGAGCCCGGTGGCGGCGCGGACGGCCGAGACGATGGCGGGGGTGGCGGAGAGGGTGGGCGCCTCCCCCGCGCCCCGTACGCCGTACGGCGCGTGGGGGTCGGGGTGTTCGACGAGGCGCAGCCGCATCCGCGGCACGTCGAGGGCGGTGGGGATCAGGTAGTCGGTGAAGGAGGCGTTCTGGACCCTGCCCCCGTCGAGGACGATCTCCTCCATCAGGGCGAGCCCCAGCCCCTGTGCGGAGCCGCCGTGGATCTGGCCCTCCAGCCCGCCCCGGTTGATGACGCGGCCGACGTCCTGGACGGCGTCCAGCGCGACCACCCGGACCAGGCCGAGTTCGGCGTCGACGTCGACGACGGCCCGGTGGACGCACATGATGAGCTGGACGTGCGAGTCGCCGAGGCCGGTGAGGGGGTCGACGGCGCTCGTGGGCCGGTGGTGGTATTCGCGGGTGACGTCCACGCTCCGCCCGTCCAGCACCTCGGCGAGGTCGGCGAGGACGCCGTCGCGCCGGGAGACGAGCTTGCCGCCTTCGACGGAGAGGTCGTCGCCGGGGCGGTCGCTGAGCCCCAGGCGGCGGGTGGCCAGCCGGAAGAGCTCCTCGCGGGCCGCCTCGCAGGCGGCCTTCACGGCGCCGCCGGTCATGTAGGTCTGGCGGGAGGCGGAGCTGCCCCCGGAGTCGCCGACGGAGGTGTCGGCGGGCAGCAGGACGACGCGTTCGACGCCGAGTTCGGTGCGGGCGATCTGGGCCGCGACGGTGGTGAGGCCCTGGCCGACCTCGGCGGCCGCCGTGTGGAGGTGGGCGGTGAGTTCGCCGTCGGTGACGGCCAGTCGGACGCGGGCCGTCGAGTAGTCGTCGTCGCCGCCGGAGAAGCAGGCGTTCTTCATCCCGACGCCGTAGCCGACCCCCCGGACGACGCCGTCGGGGCGGGTGCTGCCGGAGAGGCCTCCGGGCAGGTCGCGCTGGTCGGCTCCGGCGGCGAGGGGCTCGGGCAGCGGGATGGCGGCGATCTCGTCGAGGAGGGAGCGGAAGGGCTGCGGGGCGTCGACCGCCTGGCCGTTGGCGATGCGGGAGCCGGCGGTGATCGCGTTGATCCTGCGGATCTCCAGCGGGTGCATGCCGAGCTCGGCGGCGAGCCGGTCCATCATCGACTCGTACGCGAAGCAGCCCTGGACGCCGCCGAAGCCGCGCATCGCGCCGCAGGGCGGGTTGTTGGTGTAGACCCCGTACACGTCGACCTCGACGTGGGGGACCTCGTACGGGCCCAGGCACAGCGAGGAGCCGATGCCGACCACGCCGGGGGTCGCGGAGGTGTACGCGCCGCCGTCGAAGACGATCTCCACGTCGGCGTAGACGAGCCGGCCGTCCCGGGTGGCGCCGTACTCGTAGCGCATCTGCGCGGGGTGGCGGTGGACGTGCCCGAGGAAGGACTCGTCGCGGCCGTACGACATCTTCACCGGGCGGTCCGTGGCCAGCGCCAGCAGCGCCATGTGGATCTGGACGGAGAGGTCCTCGCGCCCGCCGAAGGCCCCGCCCACCCCGGCCAGCGTCAGCCGGACCCGGTCCTCGGGCAGCCCGAGGACCGGCACGATCTGCCGCTTGTCGTGGTGCAGCCACTGGGTGGACACGTAGAGGTCGATGCCGCCGTCCCCGTCGGGCACCGCCATGCCCGACTCGGGGCCGAGGAACGCCTGGTCCTGCATGCCGATCTCGAACTCGGCGCGGACCACGACGAGGTCGTCGCGGCGCCGGGCGGCCTCGGTGTCCCCCGAGCGGATGGGCTGGTGGCGTACGAGGTTGCCCTGCGGGTGGAGGCTCGGCCGGTCCGGGTCGAAGGCCGCCAGTCTGGGGTCGGTGAGGGGCTCGCGGACCTCGTACTCCACCTCGATCAGCGCGAGGGCCCGCCGGGCGGTCTCCGGGTGGTCGGCGGCGACCAGGGCGACGGGCTCGCCCTGGTAGCGCACCTCGTCGAGGGCGAGGACGGGCTGGTCGCGGCGCTCCAGGCCGTAGAACTTGCTGCCGGGCACGTCCTCGTGGGTGAGTACCGCGAAGACCCCGGGCAGTTCACGCGCCCGGGAGGGGTCGAGCGAGAGGATGCGGGCGCTGGGGTGCGGGCTGCGCAGCGTGGCGCCCCAGAGCATGCCCTCGGCGCTCAGGTCCGAGGAGTAGGCGAACGAGCCGCGGACCTTCTGCGCGCCGTCCGGGCGCGGGGGTGTGCCGCCGATCCCGACGGCCTGGTGCACGGCTACCGCCTCGGGGGCGCCCCATGGCGTTGGACTCACGAGAAAACCTCATCCACGAAGTTGGTGTCCCGGCCCCGGGCATGGCTGCGCCGGCCCCCGGGCGTACTCGGGGCGCCAGGGGGCAGCGGCCGGAGCCGATGCGGGGTGCCGGTAGGGCGGAAGAGGGCCGGCGGCCCGGTGGCGCTGCCGTCAACTCACGGCGCGCGCAGGCCTGTTGACCCGGATCAAAGGTGGTGACGGACGCTCAGGAACCCTCGCGGGGCGGTGGGGCCCCGCAGCGTCGCGTGGACGTGTGGATGGATCTCTCCCGGCCCTCCGGCCGGGGTCGCGCCGCCTCTGCTCCAGGCGTCAACGACCGTGCTACATGCCTCATTTGAACCCCCGTTCAGTGCATGAGCCAGTGACGCTAGTGCCGTGGCGGGGTGCCGGTGGAGCCGGGAACCAAAGATCTCACCCACCAAGACAATCTTGTGGGTTCCGCCAACCGGGGGGCCGGAATGTCGATGCACGTTTGTGCGAAACGGGCCTGCCGTTCGGCCCGAAATTCCCTATCTACTTATTGCAGCGTCCGTCCCGGCCTTGTTTCTGCGCCCTGAATGCGTGAACGGTCAGGGGTTTTTCGGCGGATCGCGTTGCCGCGGGGGCGCCGCAATTACATGAGGAGGCCGAGCCTCCGTTCCTTCGTTTTCGGATCCACGACACACGCCCCTGTCGCCTGCTGCCCGGATCTCGCACACCGCACTTAAGGAACACCACGTTGAGCGCAATTCGCGATGAGCTCGCACGCCACATCGAGCAGGGCGTCATTCCGCCTTTCAACTACGCGTACCCTTCGCGTAGCGCCTACCGGCCCCTCGACGGGGCCTGGAACATCAAGGACATCTGGGACGAGGACCTGAAACGGCATCCCGTTCCGGAACTGAATCTCTACCTGCACGTCCCCTTCTGTCGGTACAAGTGCGGGTTCTGCAACCTGTACACCGTCATTTCCGAGGACATGGACGTGTACGACGCGTACATGAACGCGCTGTGCACCCAGATCCGCGACCACTCCGAGATCATCCAGGCCCGCCGGCTGCGCACCATCTACATCGGCGGCGGGACGCCCAGCCTGTTGAGCCCGCGCCACTTCGAGCAGCTCTTCGCCACCTTCGACGAGGTGTACCCGAACTGGCGCAGCACGGTGGAGGAGGTGGCGATCGAGGCCACCCCGGACTCCATCGTCAAGGAGCCCGAAACCCTGGAGCGCCTCATCGCGATGGGCCTCACCCGGGCCAACATCGGCATCCAGTCGCTGGTCCCGGCGGAGATCCGGGAGGCCGGCCGGGGGCAGGCGAACGAGAAGGTCATCCGCGAGGCCATCGAGATCATCCGCGAGAAGCAGCTGCCCAACCTGAGCACCGACCTGATCATGGGCTTCGCCGGGCAGACCCCGGAGAGCTGGCGGCACTCCGTCGACGAGCTGGTGGCGCTGGCCCCCGAGACGATCAGCACCTACTTCCTCACGGTGCGGCCGGACGCCTGGTTCTCCAAGACCGGGTCCTACCAGTACATGTGGAACCCGGACCTCTACGAGCGCTACGACTACGCGAACGCCAGGTTCCGCGAGGCCGGCTACGTGCAGGAGTCCAACGTCCGCTACAAGAAGCTCGGCCGCGGCGGCTACCAGCAGAAGGTCCTCACCTTCCACGGCGTGCCCCTGCTGGGCCTCGGCGCCGGCGCCCGAAGCTACACCAGCTCGGTCGACTACATGGTCGGCAACGTGAAGCCGAGCCTCGGCGAGGTCGCGGACTACATCAAGCAGGCCCTGGCCCACGAGCTGACCCCGCAGACGGGCTTCGTCCTCGACGACGAGGAGATCATCCGCAAGCGGCTGGTCCTGGACACCTTCGACCTCGACCTGCACGAGCTGGACCGCTTCGGCTACCAGGAGAAGGCGCACCTCTTCGAGCCGGTCCTGGGGGCCGCCGAGGAACTCGGCCTGCTGCGCCGGCTGCCGACCGACCGCGTCCAGCTCACCGCCGACGGATTCAAGTACCGGGACGTCCTCTCCTGGATGTTCTTCTCGAAGAACGTCATCGAACTGGACCGCGAGTACTACGAGCGGCTGCACCAGCAGAACAAGCGCGCCCAGAAGCACATGGGCGGCGAGCCGATCCGCATCTCCGGCCTGAAGACCGCCGGCGCCTGACCCTTCCCCTTCGGCAGCGGCCGATTCCCACCGACCCCGGTGCCCACCCGCCCACACCACGCGGGTGCCACCGGGGCGGTGGTGCTGGCGTGCGCGGATTCGCCCGCCGGCTCCCTGTACAGCACATCGATCGATTGGCCAGGTAATTCCCATGCGGTTTCTCTCCGCACAGCCGGTTCCGCACGATCTGACGTACGACGACCTGTTCATGGTGCCGAGCCATTCGGCCGTCGGATCCAGAATGTCGGTGGACCTTTCGACCTCCGATGGAACCGGAACAACAATTCCGCTCGTCGTGGCCAATATGACCGCGGTTTCCGGCCGCAGGATGGCCGAAACCGTGGCCCGCCGCGGCGGAATGTGCGTGATTCCGCAGGACCTCCCCGCCGATGTCGTCGCCGATGTGGTCCGGTGGGTCAAGAGCCGTCATCTCGTCCACGACACCCCCGTCGTCCTCACCCCCGAGGCGACGGTGGCCGAGGCCCTGTCGCTGCTGCCGAAGCGCGCGCACGACGCCGTCGTGGTCGTCGAGGCGGACCGGCCCGTCGGCATCGCCACCGAGAAGGACCTCCAGGGCGTCGACCGCTTCACACGGCTGCGCGAGGTGATGTCCCAGGACCTCCTCACCCTCCCCGAGGACGTGGCCCCGCGCGCCGCGTTCGACCTGCTGCACGAGGGCCGCCACCGGCTCGCTCCCGTCATCGACGGCCACGGCCGCCTCACCGGCGTCCTCACCCGGGCCGGGGCCCTGCGGGCCACCGCCTACCGGCCGGCCGTCGACGCCCGGGACCGGCTGCGGATCGCCGCGGCCGTGGGCATCAACGGGGACGTGGCGCTGAAGGCCAAGCAGCTCCTGGAATCCGGCGCCGACGTCCTCGTCGTCGACACCGCCCACGGCCACCAGGAGAAGACCCTGGAGGCCCTGCGCACGGTGCGCGCCCTGGACCCCGGGGTTCCGGTGGTCGCCGGGAACGTGGTGACGGCCGCCGGGGTCCGCGACCTCGTCGAGGCCGGGGCCGACATCGTCAAGGTCGGCGTGGGGCCGGGCGCCATGTGCACCACCCGGATGATGACCGGGGTGGGCCGCCCCCAGTTCTCGGCGGTCCTCGAATGCGCCGAGCAGGCCCGCGCACTGGGGAAGCACGTCTGGGCCGACGGCGGGATCCGCCACCCGAGGGACATCGCGCTCGCCCTGGCCGCCGGCGCCTCCAACGTGATGATCGGGTCGTGGTTCGCGGGGACCCACGAGTCCCCCGGCGACATCCACCTCGACGGCGAAGGCCGCCGCTACAAGGAGAACTTCGGCATGGCCTCCGCCCGCGCCGTCCGCCACCGCACCGCCGAGGAGTCCTCCTTCGACCGGGCCCGCAAGGCCCTGTTCGACGAGGGGATCTCCACGTCCCGGATGTACCTCGACCCGCGGCGCCCCGGGGTGGAGGACATCATCGACGAGATCGTGGCCGGGGTGCGCAGCTCCTGCACCTACGCCGGCGCCGCCTCCCTGGAGGAGTTCCGCGAGCGTGCCGTCGTCGGCGTGCAGAGCGCGGCCGGCTACGCGGAGGGCAAGCCCCTGCACACCAGCTGGTGAGCGGGCAGCCGGCCGAGGGGCCGGGGGCGTCACACGGAAGGAGAGTGTCGTGCTGAGTGCGCTGGGCCTCGACCACGAGGCCGAGTCCGTCTACCGCGCCATGCTGGCCCGCCCCGACCTCGGCCTCGCGGGGCTCGCCGAGGAGCTGGGGCTGCCCGTCGATCGGATCCGCCGGGCCTGCGACACGCTGGCCCGGATGACCCTCATCGGCCACGGGGGCGGCGACGGCTCCGGGGTCCACGCGGTGAGCCCCGACGTCGGGCTGACCAGCCTGCTGGCCGAACGGGAGGCGGACCTGGCCGAACGCCAGCGGGAACTGGCGGTCACCAGGGCCAGCGTCGCCCGGCTGCTGTCCGACTACGACCGGCACGGCCCGGCCCGCCGCCAGGCCGATGTGCGCCTGCTGGACGGGATCGACGAAATCCGGTCCCGGATCGGCGAGTTGGCCCGTACCTGCGAGGGCGAGCTGATGGCCTTCGCCGACGGCGGGCCGCAGTCCGCGCAGACCATGGCGGCGAGCCGGCCCCTGGACGAGGAGCAGCTGGGCCGGGGCGTCCGGATGCGCACCGTCTACCTCTCCAGCATCGCCAACTCCCCGCCCACGGTGGAGTACGCGCGGTGGCTGGAGGAGCTGGGGGCGTCGGTGCGCACCGCCTCGGCGCTCCCGATGCGCATGACGATCTACGACCGGCGTACGGCGGTGGTGCCGACGGACCCCGGGGACGCCACGGCCGGAGCGCTCGTCCTGCGCGGATCCGGCCTGGTGGCGGCGTTGTGCGCGCTGTTCGAGCACGTGTGGCAGGAGGCCGTGCCGCTCGGCGGGGACGGCCGCGCGCGGCGCTCGGGCTCGGGCCTGTCGGACCAGGCGCAGGCGGTGCTGGGGCTGCTGGCCCAGGGGCACACCGATGACGTGGTCGCCCGCAGGCTGGGGGTCTCCGTACGGACCGCCCGGCGGATCACCGCGGAGCTGATGGAACGCCTCGGCGCCCGCAGCCGGTTCCAGGCGGGGGTCGTCGCGGGGGAACGCGGCTGGCTGCGGGGAGGTGACGGACCGGCCTTCCCCTGAGCGGGCCGGGGCGCGGCGGCCGCGGCGGCGCGGCCGCGTTGGGCCGCCGTCCTCAGAGGACGGCGGGCGGCCCCGGCAGCAGCGCCCGCTCGGACAGGGTGGGGACCAGGTCGGTGCCGTAGTGGCCGAGGCTCCAGCCGGAAAGCTGCCGGGCCCGGCCCAGGCACCGGCGGGACAGCCGGCCCGCGACGGCCTCCGCCTGCCCCAGCCTCGGCTGGAGGAGGAACAGCACCAGGTCCGCGCCCCGCGGATCGCAGGCGACGTACACGTGCTCCAGTCCGTCGTCCGGCCCGGCGGCCTCCCGGAGCAGGGAGGCCAGGAGCGGCTCGTCCACCTGGGCGGAACGGCTCGCGCAGCCCGCCTCCAGGCGCGTCGTGACGAGGTACACGGCTCAGCCCCAGCCGTTGGTCGCGGCGACCGCCCCGGTGACGGGCGAGGAGTTGCTCATGAACGTCCCCTGTCTGTACGTGCGCGGGCCCTTTCCGGCCCTCGAATTCTCACCGCCGGGCGACACCCTGTCAGCGGCCCGGGCTGTCAGGGTCCTGCCATGGCAACGTCATGCCCGCCCCACCGGCCCCACGCGTCAAGGCAGTTGACCGCCGTCAGGGACCTGCCAGGGCAGGACTCTGCCACCGCCTTCCGTCGACTTCCCCGCGGGCCGGCGGCAAGACTCGGGGGATCGGAAAGGCAGCGCCCGCGACCACGGAGGGCGCCGGTCGGCCCACGGGCCGGGGGGAAGGTCATGACTCAGCTTCTGATCGCCGCGGGCGGCGGCGGGGACGTTATCGGCACGACTCTGGTGCACGGCGCGCTCAGCGGCGACGAGCCCGCCGTCGTCCTCTCCTATTCGTGGGAGCGCCTCGTGGTGGACCCGGTCCCGGGGCCCCGCTCCGAACGCGACTTCACCGGACTGCGCCCGCTGACCCGCGGGGTCAGTGAGATCCTCGCGAGCAGCGCCGCCATCGCCCCCGCCGGCTCCACCCTGCCCCGCCTCGCCGGGGACCTCCCCGTCACCCTGGGCCTGCTCGACCCCTACCGCGGGGTGCGGGGCCTCGCCCGCCAGATCGCGCGGACGGCACGGCACTTCGGCGTGGACGAGGTGAAGATCGTCGACGTCGGCGGAGACGTCTTCGCCCGGGGCGACGAGCCCACGCTGCTGAGCCCGCTCCCCGACGCCCTGGCCGTCGCCGCCTGCGCCACCGCCGGGATCAAGGCCGACGTGTACCTCGCGGGGCCCGGCCTGGACTGCGAGGTCCCCGAGCGGGACCTGCTCCCGGACCTGGGCGAGGACCACCTCACGCTCACCGCGGAGCACACCCGCCTCGTCGACCACGTCTTCGAATGGCACCCCTCGGAGGCGAGCGCCCTCCTGGCCGCCGCCGCCCGCGGCCTGCGCGGCAGTTGCGTCGTACGGGACACCGGCCTGCCCGTGGAGATCTCCGACGCGAGCGCCCGCGTCTACCGCATCAGCGCGGAACGAGTCCTCGCGCGCAACCGCCTGGCCCGCGGGCTCCACCTCTCGGGCAACGCCGACCTGGCCGCCGCCGAACGCCTCAGCCTGGAGGTCTGCGGGTTCTCCGAGCTCCAGCGCGAACGCGACCGCGCCCTCCTGATGAACGGCGCCGGCACCCCGGAAGGTTCCGTCGAGGAGGCGCTGCGCGGGATCGACGCCTGGCTCGAACGCCTCCGGGACCGGCACGGCGAGGCCCGCTACGTCACCTTCCGCGCCGCGGCCGAGGGCCTCGGCCTCACCGGCGCCGCCGCCCACGCCCTGCGCAGCCGGCTGATCGTCGAACGCCCCCGCCAGTACGCGGCCCCCCTGCTCGCCGTCGCGGGCTAGGCCGTCTAGCTACCGCTCGTTGAGGTAGGCCAGGACGGCGCGGACGCGGCGGTTGGTGTCGTCGTCGTCGGTGATGCCGAGCTTCCCGAACAGGGAGGTCGTGTACTTGCCGATGGCGCCCTCGCTGAGGAACAGCCGGCGCGCGATCGCCTGGTTGGACAGGCCCTCGGCCATCAGCCCCAGGACGGAGTGCTCGCGCTCGGTGAGCCGGGCCAGCCCCCGGTCGGGGGCGCCGCCGGACAGCAGCTTCGCGATGACGGCCGGGTCCATGGCGGTGCCGCCCGCCGCGACCCGTTCCAGGGAGCCGATGAACTGCTCGGCGTCGAACACGCTCTCCTTCAGCAGGTAGCCGACGCCGCCGGTGCCGTCGGCCAGCAGCTCGCGGGCGTAGAGCTGCTCCACGTGCTGGGAGAGGATCAGGACGGGCAGGCCCGGGATCTCCGCGCGGGCGGTGAGCGCCGCGCGCAGGCCCTCGTCCGACTGGGTCGGGGGCATGCGGACGTCGATGACGGACGCGTCCGGGCGGTGCGTCCGCAGGACGTCGAGGGTCTCGGGCCCGGTGGCGGCCGTGGCCACCACCTCGTGCCCGAACGCCTCGATCAGGCGGACCATCCCGTCGCGCAGGAGGTAGAGGTCTTCGGCTACGGCTATTCGCATGGCACGGCCATCCTGACACGGGTCGGGCCGCCGGAGGGACTGGTGACCGCGAACGTGCCGTCGAAGACGGCGAGTCGGCGGCCCAGGCCGGCGAGCCCGCCGCCGGGCCGGACGTCGGCCCCGCCCCGCCCGTCGTCCTCGACCTCGACGACGACGCCCGTGTCGTCCCGGGTGAGGGAGACGTGCGCGCGGGCCGCCCCGGCGTGCTTGACCGCGTTGGTGAGGAGTTCGGCGACGCCGAAGTAGAGGGCGGACTCGATCGGCGGGTCCAGCCGCAGCGGACCGTCCGCCCGGACGGCCACGTCGAGGGGGACGTCCAGCGCCAGCGCCCGGACGGCGTCGACGAGCCCGCGCTCGCTGAGGACCGGCGGGCTGATGCCCCGGATGAGCTCGCGGAGTTCGGTCAGCGAGGCGGCCGCCCCGGCCCGCGCCTCCCGCATCAGCGCCTTCGCCTGCGCCGGGTCCCGGTCCATCAGCGCCTCGGCGGTGGCCAGGGAGAGCCCGAGCGCGACGAGGCGGGCCTGGGCGCCGTCGTGGAGGTCCCGCTCGATCCGGCGGATCTCGGCGGCCTGCGCGACGGTGGCGTCGGCGCGCTGGGAGGTCAGCTCGTCCACCCGCTCCGCCAGCGCCATCTTGGGCGAGGGGCCCAGGAAGCGGACGGCCACCCGGTGCAGGGAGCGCCAGGCGTACGGGCCGCAGCCGACGGCCACGGCCAGGGCGCCCGCCCCGGCCAGCCGCCCGACGGCCCCGGACCCGGCCGGCCCGACCCCGGCCGGCCCGGCCGCGGCGAAGGCCAGCGCGGCCGGCGGGAGGGCGGCGGCCAAGCCGGCGGTGAGCGGGGCCACGACGGCGAAGCGCAGGTCGCGCCAGGTGGCGGGGTCGCTCCACCACAGCCGCATCCGCTGGTCCATGACGGCGTCGCGGCGGCTGCGCTCGTAGCTGAAGCCGTTCCACCAGTAGCCGGTGGACAGCTGCATCACCGGCCCGGCCTCCCGGTACCCGCCGGGTATCTCCGTACCGGTCCAGCGTGCGACGAGCGCCCGCACCGCCCGGCAGACGGTCTGCGCCAGGGCGAGCGTGCCCGCGCAGACGATGACGGCGGGCCCGATCCACGACCACGGGTGCTCCGCCCCGCACAGCACCGCCAGCCCCACGGCGGCGGCCCACACGGCCGGGACCAGCCCGCAGACGGCGACGACCACCACCGCCCGCCACCACCCCACGCCGGCCCGTACGACCCAGTTCCCCACACGCCCCATGACTCCCCCTCGTTTCCGGTTCACCATCCCACTGTGCACCGCCCGGAGCCCGCATCACCCCAGCTCGGGGCAGGAGTGGGGCTGGCCCCACCCCCCTGTGGGGCCAGACCGATACCGGCCCCGACGGCCGCTCCGTAGCGTCATGTCCATGAAGACGAACGCGAAGAACACGCAGCAGAACACCACGACCACCAAGACCGCGACGGCCGACCCGGCCCTCCTCGACACCCCCGCCGCCCAGGCCGCGTTCGCCACGACGCGGACCACCGTCAAGGTCTACGCCGCCCTCACCACCGCCGCCCTCCTGGCGGTCGTCGCGGTCGCGGCCACCGGCCACATGGTGAACCCGTTCATGTGGACCCGGGCGGCCCTCCTCCCCCTGATCGCCCTGCTCCTCCACCGGCTGACCGCGTCAACCGCCCGCGGCTCCCACCGCGCCTTCGAACGCCTGCGCACGATCACGGTCGTCTTCCCGATCGCCATCGTCGGCGTGGACCTGATCCCGGGCGTCTGCCCCTGGTGGTACGCGGCCCTGCAGGCCCTCTGCGTCCTCCCGGCCCTCCGCATCGCCGTCACCCTGCGCGGCGCGGCCCTGCGGGCGGCCTTCCCCAAGAAGCGCTGAACGGGGCCCGGTTGATCCGGGATGCTGGGCCCATGGCACCGGCACCGACGCCCCACCCACCCGCCCGCCCGGGCTCCGCCGGGTGAACCTCACCGGCCTGCACCGCCGCCTCCTCGCCGACGTCATCACCATCGGCAGCCCGTACCCCCTGGTCCTCACGGGCGGTTACGCCGTCCAGGCCCACGGCCTCGTCGAACGGGCCAGCCAGGACCTCGACGTCGCCACCGAGAACCCCGCCCCGATGGCCGACATCGCCGCCGACCTCGCCCGGCGGCTGGCCGACGCCGGCTGGCACGTCACCGTCCTCGGGGTCGACCCCCTGTCCGCCCGGCTGATGGTCACCGACCGCGCCGACGGCGAACGGTGCGGGCTCGACGTCCTCAAGGAGAACCTCTGGGCCGCTCCCGAGCCCACCCCGTACGGCCCCGTCCTCGCCTTCGACGACGTCATCGGCACGAAGGTCCGCGCCCTCGCCGACCGGGGCGCGGTCCGCGACCTGATCGACGTCCACGCCGCCGCCCCGCACCGCACCCTGGCCGAACTCGAACGCCTCGGCCTGCGCCACGGCCGCGACGCCTTCCGCCTCGACGACCTCCGCGACCGCCTGTCCGGCGCCGACTGGTACGACGACGAGGAGTTCGCCGCGTACGGCCTGGACCCCCGGACCACCAAGACCCTCCGCACCTGGGCCCACCACTGGGCCACCACCCTCACCACAAAACTGTCCGCCACCGGCCGGGAATCCTCCTGACGAAGTGACGGACGGGCGGCCGACACCGCCGCCGCGCGGTCGCCGTGCCGGAGAATCGGGCCATGGCCACCGCACCGGATCCGAAGGCAGAGCTGCTCCGCTACCTGCAGGAGGGCCGTGACGCCCTGCTGTGGAAGCTGGAGGGCCTGCCGGACTACGACGTCCGCCGACCGCTGACGCCCACGGGCACGAACCTGCTGGGCCTGGTCAAGCACCTCGCCGGTGTGGAGCTCGGCTATTTCGGCGACACCTTCGGCCGTCCCTTCTTCACGGAAGACCCCCCGGCCTGGTGGTACACGCGGGACGCGGAACCCAACGCGGACATGTGGGCCACGGCCGACGAGTCCCGCGAGGACATCGCCGAGCTGTACCGGCGGGCCTGGGCCCATGCCGACGCCACCATCACCTCCCTGGACCTCGGCGCGACCGGCCACGTCCCCTGGTGGCCGGAGGAGCGCCGTGAGGTGACCCTGCACCACGTGCTGGTGCGGGTGATCGCCGACACCCAGCGCCACGCCGGCCACGCCGACATCCTGCGCGAACTCCTCGACGGATCCGCCGGCGAGGCGAGGGGCGGGAACAGCCTGCCGCCGGAGGACCGGACCTGGTGGGACGCCCACCGGGACCGCCTGGAGACCGTGGCCCGCACCTTCGGCGGCAACTGACCCCGCCTCACGGACACGGGCACCGGCCCCGGCGCCTTGAGCGGAGACGGCGGGCCCTCAGCGCGTCGCCGGGACCTTGCCCGTGCGCTGCCGCGGGCGGCGGCGGGAGAGGGCCACGCCCGTCAGGCAGGTCGCGCCGCCCAGGAGGGTGAGCCAGCCGGGGACCTCGTCGAGGGCGGACCAGGCGATGAGGATGACGAGGGCGGGGACCGCATAGGTCGTCGCGCCCATCCTTCCGGCCGTGGTGCGGGACAGGGCGTAGGTCCAGGTGGTGAAGGCCAGGGCCGTCGGGAAGAGGCCCAGGTAGACCATGTTGAGGGTGGCCGGCAGCGGGGCCCCGGGGAGTTGTGTGAGGAGCTGGCCGGCGAAGGGCAGGGTGCAGGCCGTGCCCACGAAGCAGCCGTACGTGGTGACCTGGATCGGGTCCGCGTACCGCAGCGCGGGCTTCTGCGAGACCACCCCGGCCCCGTAGGCGAGGGCCGCGACCACGCAGAGCAGCACTCCGGTGAGGGAGGAGCTGCCGCCCTTGGAGTTCGACATCCCCACGATGACGGCCCCGGCGAAGGAGACGCCCATCCCGGCCAGCAGCATCGGCGGGAACCCCTCCTTCAGGAGCCAGCCGCTGAGCAGGGCGATGACGAGCGGGCCGATGTTGACGACCATGGCCGCGGTGCCGGCGTCCACACCCTGCTCGCCCCAGTTCAGCGTCACCATGTACAGCCCGAACCACAGCACCCCGGACCCCAGGATCCCGGGCCAGGCCTGACGGGGCGGCGGCGGTACCCGTTTGACCAGCAGGACGACGCCCAGTGCGACGGAGGCCGTCAGGAGGCGGCCCAGCGCGAGCGCGCCGGGGCCGTAGTGCTCGGCGGACACGCGGATGGAGACGAACGCGGAGGCCCACAGCGCGACGGTGACGGATGCCGCCAGGAGGGCGCGGTGATCGATGCCGGAGGCGCCGGCCGATTGGTCCATGCGCGTCAATCTATTGATGGCTTCCGGCCTTGCCTACAGCATTTCCCGCGCGATGACGGCCCCGTCAGGACGCGGTCAGCAGGGCGCGCAGGCTCTCGGCGTAGGCCTTGGGGTGGCTGGTGTTGCCGTTGTGACCGCCGGGGAAGGTGTGTATCTCCTCGCCCACCAGCTCCGCCAGTGCGGAGGCGCAGGCGAGGTCGAAGACGGTGGCGGGGGTCGTGGCGCCGACGGCCGGGATGATGCGGGTCGGCGCGGCGGTCAGGGTGGCGGGGTCGAGGGTGTCCTCGACGATCGCGGTGATGTCGTGCTCGATGAAGTAGGCGAAGTTCGCGCGGCGCCGCTCGCCCAGCGGCTGCGGGGTGAGGCCCGGTTCGGCGTCCTTGCCGCTGGTGTCTATGCCGAGCACCCGGGCGGCCTCCCGCACGGTCGCGGGAAGTCCCTCCGTGCGGTGGACGTGCTGGAGCTCGGAGAGCTCCGCCTCGTGCCGGGCGCGCTCGGCGGCGGGCAGCAGGCGCGGCGCGACCGGTTCGTGGGCGATGAGGGTGGAGATCCGGCCGGGGTGGCGGGCCGCCACATGCAGGCCGATGACGGCGCCGAGGCTGCAGCCGAGCATCAGGGCGGGCTCGTCGGTGACGGCGGCGAGCAGCCGGCCGACGTCCTCCGCATGCTCGGCGAGGGAGGTGGTCCGGGCCGGGTCCTCCAGGCGGCTGCGGGACAGGCCCCGGCGGTCGTAGGTCAGGACGGTGAACGTGTCGGTGAGGTGCGGGACCAGGTCGACGGTGCGGTCGGCGTCACCCTCGCCGCTCTGGGAGATGAGCAGCAGGGGCCCGGACCCCTCGATCCGGTAGTGCAGGGCTGCGCCGGGGACCCGGAGGGTGGCGGTGGTGGGAACGGGGTGGCTGGACATCGTGGAGACACTCCTTCGTACCGTCGGGCGGCGCCGGCCTTCGTCCCGCGCTCTGATACGAAGTTAGCCCATCAAAACCGATGCATCAATACCGATGGATAATTTTCGATGGATCTTTTTCGATGTAACCTGGCGGGGTGGATGGAATCGAACTGTTCCTGCTGGGCCGGGCCCTGATGAAGCTCGGCGAGGAAGCGCTGCCCGAACCTCCCGGCGGCTCCGGGCAGTACGCGGGCGGCACGCGCTCCGTCGTCATCGTCGCCGGCGACATCGCCGCGCACCCGGACACCACCGTCGGCGAGACGGCGCAGCGTACGGGGCTGCCGCAGAGCCAGGTCTCGGGCGCCGTCGCCCGGCTGCGCGAGGCCGGTTCCGTGGAGACGGCCCCCGACCCCGCCGACCGCCGCCGGACGCTGGTGCGGCAGACCCCCGGGCTCTCCGCGCGGGTGGCCTCCGTACGGGCCGCGGGCGCGTCCAAGGTCGAGGAGGCCCTCGCCCGGGCCCTGGGCGAGGACGGGGCCGAGCGGCTGCCGGAGGTGACCGGGGCTCTGGAGGTGCTCGCCCGGCACCTGGCGGTACGGGGCGACCGGCAGGCGGGCTGAGGCGGACCGCTGCGCGGCTGAGGCGCCGCTGAGGCGAGCGTCCCGGGCGGCACGGTGCCGGTGCCGGTGCCGGTACCGGGGGCCGGGGCCGGGGCCGGGGCCGGTCCCGGGGCCGGTGCCGGTCCCGGGGGTCGATGCCGGGGCCGGGGAACGGGGCCGGTCCCAGGGCCTCAAGGCGTCAAGGCGTCAAGGCGTCAAGGCGTCGTGAACGCCCTCAGGTCCTGCGTGATCGCCCCGACCACCGCCTCGTGCCGTTCCGCCAGGTAGAAGTGCCCGCCGGGGAAGCCCCTGAAGGTGAAGGCCGCGCCCGTCAGCTCCCGCCAGCCCATGGCCTCGGCCACGCTCGCCCGCGGGTCGGACTCCCCGCAGAACACGCTGACGGGGGTGCGCAGCGGCGGCCCCGGCTCGTGGCGGTACGTTCCCACGGCCCGGTAGTCGCTGCGCAGCGCCGGGAGGATCAGCGCCCGCAGCTCCGGGTCGGCCAGGAGTCCCGCGTCGGTGCCGGACAGGGCCTGGACGTGGGCCAGCAGGGCGTCGTCGTCCAGGGTGTGGAGGTCGTCCCGCCGGGGCACCAGGGGGGAGCGCCGGCCGGAGAGGATCAGGCCGCGCGGGCCTTCCCCGGACGCCTCCAGACGGCGCGTCAGCTCGTACGCGAGGACCGCGCCCATGCTGTGCCCGAACAGCACCAGGGGCCGTCCCCGCCAGGGTTCCAGCGCCCGCTCCACCCCGTCGGCGAGCCCGGCGATGGTGTCGGGGCTCGGCTCCCGCAGCCGTTCCTGGCGGCCGGGGTACTGGACGGTGAGCACCTCGGCGTGCGCGGCGAGGTCGCGGGAGAGCGGGAAGTAGTAGGAGGCGTTGCCGCCGGCGTGCGGGAGGACGACGAGGACCGGTTCCGTGCCGGCGCCGGCCGGCGGGTGGAAGCGGCGGATCCAGGCGTCGCGGGCGGGGGCGGAGCTCGTGGCGGTCACGGCCGTGCCTCCCGGGGGGCGTCGGTCAGCAGGAGCTTCTTCTGCGGCTTGCCCATCGCGTTGCGCGGGATGGCGTCGACGAACCGCACCTCGCGCGGGCGCTTGTGCACCGACAGGTGCGAGGCCACGAAGTCGGTCAGCTCGGCGCCGGTGACGCCCTGGGCGACGACGAAGGCCACGATCCGCTGCCCGAGGTCCGCGTCCGGGACGCCGACCACGGCCGCCTCGCTCACCTTGGGGTGGTCGAGCAGGGCGTTCTCGATCTCGCCCGCGCCGATCCGGTAGCCACCGGACTTGATCATGTCGATGGAGGCCCGGCCCACGATGCGGTGGACCCCGTCCTCGGGGTCGACGGCCGCGATGTCGCCCGTACGGAACCACCCGTCCTCGGTGTACGCGGCCGCCGTGGCCTCGGGGCGGCCCAGGTACCCGGCGAACAGCGTCGGCCCGGTCAGCTGGAGTTCGCCGATGTCGGCGCCCGGCTCGGCGGCGATGCGCGTACGGATGCCGGGCAGGGGGGTGCCGACGGTGCCGGGGCGGACCTCGCCGCCGGCGCGGCCGCTGACGGTGATCAGGGTCTCGGTCATCCCGTACCGCTCGACGGGGCGGTGGCCGGTGAGGCGCTCCAGGTCCCGGAAGACGGGGGCGGGGAGGGCGGCGCTGCCCGAGACGAGGAGGCGGGCGCCGGACAGGGCGGCGGCGGACGCCGGTTCGGCGGCGATGCGGGACCAGACGGTCGGCACCCCGAAGTACAGGCTGCCGCCCGCCGCGGCGTACGCCGCCGGGGTGGGGCGGCCGGTGTGCACGAGGCGGCTCCCGGTGCGCAGGGCGCCGAGGACGCCGAGGACCAGGCCGTGGACGTGGAACAGCGGGAGCCCGTGCACGAGGGTGTCCTCGGCGGTCCACCGCCAGGCCCCGGCGAGGGCGTCCAGGTCGGCGGCGAGGGCGTCGGCGGTGAGGACGACGCCCTTCGGGGGGCCGGTGGTGCCGGAGGTGTAGAGGATGAGGGCGGGGTCCGCGGGGCCGGCCGTGTCCCGGGAGGCGGTGGCGTCGGACCGGCGGGCGAAGTCGACGGCCACCTCGACGGCGCCGGAGTCCCGGAGGATGTGCGTGCGTTCGGCGGGGCCGGCGTCGGGGGGCAGGGGTACGAAGGGCACCCCGGCGAGGAGCCCGCCGACGGCGGCGGCGACGGTCTCCAGGGAGGCGGTCGCGGTGACGGCGAAGGCGGGGGCCCCGGCGACGTCGGCCGCCACGGCGCGGGCGGCGCCGAGCAGTTCCTCGTACGAGGCGGTACGGCCGGCTACGGCGACGGCGTCGGCGCGGTCGCCGTACGCGCCGTCTAGGGCGGTCAGCACGCGGTAACTCCCCGGGGTCGGTGGGAGGCCAGGGTACGCCGCCGCCCCGGACTCCCACCCGAGCACCCCTGGTCCCGCCCGGGGGGCCGGGGCGGGACCGGGGGCGGGACCGGGGCGGGGTCAGTCCCCGTCGGCCTCCCGCCGCTTGGCCTCGCGGGCCTCGCGGCGGGCGCGGCGGGCTTCTAGGGCGAGGGAGACGGCCGCGCCGATCAGTGTGAGGGCGTCGGCGGCGATGGAGAGGAGGTCGGTCATGTCGCAGGTCCTTCTCGGAGGTCCGGGTCCGCGGTGTGCGGCTGACGGGCAGACCGTGCGGGTGAGTTGACTTGTCCGGGGCCCCCGGGCGGAACATCGCAGGTAGGTTGCGGACGAAGGGGCACTTGTCCCGGACGGACCGGACAAGGACCAACCGAAAACACGGCACGGCACGGCACGCAGCACGGCACGCAGCACGGCACGGCACGGCACGGCACGGCACGCAGCAGGGGGTACGCCGGTGGCGGGGACGAACAAGCGCAAGGGCCGCCCCTGGGGGCCGGTCCGGCCGGTGAACGGGGCCGCGGGCAGGCTCGCCGAGTTCCTGCGCGCGCAGGTGGACGCCTCCGGGAAGACCCTGGCCGTCCTGGAGAAGGAGATCGGCTACTCGACGACGCAGATCAGCTCGCTGCTCGGCGGGCGGATCCCGGCCCAGCGGTTCGTGACCTCGGTCATCGACGCGACGGTGCCCGCGCCGTTACGCGAACGCCGCCGTGGCGAGGCGGCCGCGCTGCTGTACGAGGCCCTGCACCCGCCGCGCGTGCCCGCCCCGGCGAAGGCGGTCGTCCCGCCCGCCGCCGTCGTGGACCTGGCCGCCGTGCAGGCCCGGCAGATCGAGACGTACGACCGGCTCACCCGCGCGCTCGAACAGCAGGCGGAGCTGCGGCAGACGGCGGAGAACTCCGCACGGCTGATCTGGATCCTGCTCGGCATGATCCACAAGCTGAACGACCGGGTCACGGCGCTGACCCGGGAGCGCGAGGAGGCTGGCGCCCGGGAGCTCCTGGAGGCCGTGCGGGCCAAGCTGGAACGGGCCCGGACGCAACAGGCCAAGGCCGAGGGCGAGCTCGGCCGGGCCGAGGAGAAGAAGCGCCGGGCCGAGGCCCTCGCGGAGCGCCTCCAGCGGCAGATCGCCGAGCTGACGGAGGAACTCGACCTCCTGCGCGGCACGGGCCCCGGTACCCCGGAGGGCCCGGCCGCCCCGGTGCCGTTCACCCCGCAGAACTCCGCGGATCCGGAGGGCGACGACATCGACGCGGCCCTCGCCCGGGTGACCGCGGTCAACGACACCGACGGCGACACGGTCGACCGCATCACCACGGAACTCGGCGAACCGGGTCCGGGGATCGTCCCGGACAACGCCTCCACCAGGGCGGACGCACCGAACAAAACGGCGCAGGAACTTCGGGACGAGGCGGAGGAAGCCAGACTGAACGGCGAGTTCGACGAGGCTGCCCGCCTGTACGCACTCCTCACGGCGGCCTCGACCGCCTACCTGGGCCCCGACGACGGCGAGACCCTCCTGAACCGGTACCACCACGCCCACTGCGTGGGGAGCGCCGGCGACCCCGTCACCGCAAGGGACCTGCTGGCGGCGCTGATCCCCGAAGAAACCCGTGTGCTCGGCCCCGACGACATCGCCACCCTCACGAGCCGCTACGAGCACGCGTGCTGCGTCCGCGACGCCGGCGACCCCAAGGCCGCACGCGAGCTGATGGTGCCGCTCATCGCCGACCAGACCCGGGTCCTGGGCCCCGACCACGCCGACACCCTCCTGAGCCGCTACATGCACGCCTACTTCACCTGGGAGGCCGGCGGGCTCCCGCGCGCATGCGAGCTGCTGGCCTCACTCGTCGCCGACGAGATCCGCGTCCTCGGCCCCGACCACCGCGACACCGCCACCAGCCGCAGGCAGCTGGCCTTCTGGCGGCGGACGGAAGCCGAAGGCACCTGACCCGCACTCGGCAAGGCCGGACACGGCAAGGCCGGACACGGCAAGGCCGGACACGGCAAGGCCGGACACGGCAAGGCCCGCGCCCCCCGAGGGGAGCGCGGGCCGGAAACCGCAGGGCGGCGGGAGGGTCAGATGACGCCCTGGGCCAGCATCGCGTCCGCGACGCGCTCGAAGCCCGCGATGTTCGCGCCCGTCACGTAGTCGCCCGCGGCGCCGTAGCGGGCCGCCGTCTCGTGGGCGACGTGGTGGATCTCGCGCATGATGCCCGCCAGTTCGTCCTCCACCCGGTCGCGGGACCAGGCCACGCGGCCGGCGTTCTGCGACATCTCCAGGGCGCTGACGGCCACGCCGCCCGCGTTGGCCGCCTTGCCGGGGCCGAAGGCGACGCCCGCGCCCTGGAAGAGGTGGACCGCCTCCGGGGTGGTGGGCATGTTGGCGCCCTCGGAGACCGCCTTGACGCCGTTCGCGATGAGCGCGCGGGCGTCGTCGGCGCCCAGTTCGTTCTGGGTCGCCGACGGGAAGGCCACGTCCGCCGGGACCTCCCAGACCCGGCCGCCGGGCACGAAGCGGGCGGAGGGGCCGCGGCGGGCGGCGTACTCGCTGACGCGGCCGCGCTCGACCTCCTTGATCTGGCGCAGGAGCGCGAGGTCGATGCCCTTGTCGTCGACCACGTAGCCCTGGGAGTCCGAGCAGGTCAGCGGGTTGGCGCCGAGCTGCTGGAGCTTCTCGATGGTGTAGATGGCGACGTTGCCGGAGCCGGAGACCACGGCGGTGAGGCCGTCGAGGGAGACGCCCTTGACCGCGAGCATCTCGCTCGCGAACAGGACGCTGCCGTAGCCGGTGGCCTCGGGGCGGATCTCGGAGCCGCCCCAGCCCTGGCCCTTGCCGGTCAGGACGCCGGCCTCCCAGCGGTTGGTGATGCGGCGGTACTGGCCGAAGAGGTAGCCGATCTCGCGGCCGCCGACGCCGATGTCACCGGCCGGGACGTCGGTGTGCTCGCCGATGTGGCGGTAGAGCTCGGTCATGAAGGACTGGCAGAAGCGCATGACCTCGGCGTCCGACTTCCCGTGCGGGTCGAAGTCGCTGCCGCCCTTGCCGCCGCCGATGCCGAGGCCGGTCAGGGCGTTCTTGAAGATCTGCTCGAAGCCGAGGAACTTCACGACGCCGATGTCCACCGACGGGTGGAAGCGCAGGCCGCCCTTGTACGGGCCGAGGGCGCTGTTGAACTCCACCCGGTAGCCGCGATTGACGTGGACGCGCCCACGGTCGTCGGTCCACGGCACCCGGAAGATGATCTGCCGCTCGGGCTCGACGAGCCGCTCGACGAGCCCGGCCTCGGCGTACTCGGGGCGCGCGGCGAACACGGGGGCCAGGGTGTCCAGGACCTCGCGGACGGCCTGGTGGAACTCGGGCTGGGCGGGGTTGCGACGCTCGATGTCGGCCCTCAGTACGTCCAGCCTCTGCTTCGGGTCGGTCACGTCTCATTCCTCTCCAGCGTCAGGGGCGGGCGTGCGGGCCCAGGCGGAGGGTACCCGCACACCGGGTACCTGAGGAGGTGCCGTCTCGCCTGCTGAACCGAAGGCCCTCGTCGTCACTGCGCGTGGCGCGTTCGCGACCGTAGGATCGGACCGGCGCGCGGCAGCGGGACTCGAGGGGGACACCTGCATGGAAACGGCACGGTTCGCGGCTCTGGTCGCGGCGACGATCACGATGGGCCTGGTCAGCGGCCTCTTCTACGGTTTCTCGGTGGCGGTCATGCCGGGTCTGCGGGCTTCGTCGGACCGGACGGTCGTCGAGACGATGCAGCGGATCAACGTGGCGATCCTCAACGGCTGGTTCCTGTTGGGCTATGTGGGTGCGCTGGTGTTCACCGCGCTGGCCCTGGTGCTGCGGCTGGCGGGGGGCGGGGACGGCTCCCCGTGGCCGCTGGCGGGGGCGCTCGTCGCGTACGTGGTCGCGATGGGTGTAACGGGCCGGGTGAACATCCCGCTGAACAACGCCCTGGCGCAGGCGGGCCCGGTCGAGCGGATGGCCGACCCGGCGGCCGTGCGCCGCGCGTTCGAGGGCCCATGGGTCCGGGCGAACACGGGGCGCACGGTGCTGTGCGCGGTGGCGTTCGGGCTCCTGGTGTGGGCCCTGACGCTGAACGGCTAGCCGGCGCGGACCCCCGGGGTCAGCGCGGGGTGGCGCGGCCGTGGAGGACGAGGGCCCGGGTGAGGGCGGTGAGGGCGGCGGTGCACAGGAGGGTGCGCAGGATGTTCGTGGTGACCCAGGTGCCCTTGAACTTGTCGACCACCGCGAAGCCGGTCATCTTGGCGGCGTCGCCGGCGGCGGCGAGCTCGTTGTTCAGCGGGATGTTCACCGCGAAGGTGATGACGAGGACGGCGAGGTAGGCGGCGGCGGCCGCGCCCGCCCACACGGCGGGGCCGCGTCTGCCCTTGCGGTACTCGATGAAGGCCGCCGCGGCGGTGGCGAGCAGGGCGAGGACGAAGACGGTGCCGAAGAGGCCGTTCCCGTCGATGACCGCGTTGATGTGCTGCATGGCGGTGACGTAGGTGCGGTCGTCGCCGGCGGCCAGGCCGGGCATCACCGAGACGTCGAAGGCGAAGAACAGTCCGGCCATGAGGCCGATGAGGACGGTGGAGAGGGCGAGCAGGGGGCCGGCCGCCCGGTCGGCGGCAGTCCTCCCGCTTGCGCCGGGGGTGGTGCCGTGGGCCGGGTTCGCGCCGTGTTCCGGGTTCATGGGTACGTCCTCACCTGTCACGGGGTGGCTGGATACCGGCGGGCCCGTGCCCGCGCGCGCTGTGATCCTGGCATCCGTACGGGGCTCCGTACCAGCGGTTCGCGCCGAAAACGCCGGACGGGCCGGGGAGTTGTCCCCGGCCCGTCTCCTGGCGCATACCGGCCGCCGCGCGGCGTACCCGTCCGCGGCGTACCCCCGACCGCGGCACACCGTCCGCGGCGTACCGTCAGCCGTGGACGTGCAGCGGCTTGCCGGCGAGGGCCAGGTGGGCCTCGCCCAGGGCCTCGGTCTGGGTCGGGTGGGCGTGGATGAGGCTCGCCACCTCCGACGGGAGGGCCTGCCAGTTGAAGATGAGCTGGGCCTCGCCGATCTGCTCGCTCATGCGCGAGCCGATCATGTGCAGGCCGACGACCGGGCCGTCGAGGACCTGGACGAGCTTGACGTCGCCGGCCGTCTTGAGGATCTTGCTCTTGCCGGTGCTGCCGGCGTTGAACTTGCTGACGACGACCTTGTCCTCGCCGTAGAGCTCCTTGGCCTTGGCCTCGGTCAGGCCGACGGAGGCGATCTCCGGCTCGCAGTACGTGACGCGCGCGACGCCGTCGTAGTCGATCGGGGTCACGGGCAGGCCCGCGACGCGCTCGGCGACCAGGATGCCCTCGGCGAAGCCGACGTGGGCCAGCTGGAGGGTCGGGATGAGGTCGCCGACGGCGGAGACGGTCGGCAGGTTCGTGCGCAGCAGCTCGTCCACGACGACGTGGCCGCGCTCGACGGTGACGCCCGTCTCCTCGTAGCCGAGACCGGCGGAGACCGGGCCGCGGCCGACGGCGACGAGCAGCAGCTCGGCGTCGATCTGCTTGCCGTTCTCCAGGGAGACGCGGACGCCCGACTCGGTGTACTCGACGCCGGAGAACCGCGAGCCCAGCTCGAACTTGATCTTCCGCTTGCGGAAGGCGCGCTCCAGGGACTTGGAGATGTCGACGTCCTCGGCGGGCACCAGGTGGGGCAGGCCCTCGACGACGGTGACGTCCACGCCGAAGGACTTCCAGGCGGAGGCGAACTCGACGCCGATGACGCCGCCGCCCAGGATGATCGCCGACTCGGGGATCCGGTCGAGGAACAGGGCGTGGTCGGAGGAGATGACGCGGTCGCCGTCGATGGCGAGGCCCGGCAGCGAGCGCGGCTGGGAGCCGGTGGCGAGGACGACGTGGCGGCCCTTGTAGCGGACGCCGCCGGCCTCGACCTCGGTCGGGGAGACGAGGCGGCCCTCGGCCTCCACCAGGGTGAGGTTCTTGCGCGCCTTCAGGGTGCCCTGGAGGCCCTTGTAGAGGCCGGCGATGACGCCGTCCTTGTACTCGTGCACCCCGGCTATGTCGACCCCGCCGAAGGTGGCCTTCACACCGTAGGACTCGGCGCGGCGCAGCTCGTCGGCGACCTCGCCGGCGTGCAGGAGGGCCTTGGTCGGGATGCAGCCGTTGTGCAGGCAGGTGCCGCCCAGCTTGCCCTTCTCGATGAGGACGACGTCCAGGCCGAGCTGGGTCGCGCGCAGAGCGCAGGAGTAGCCCCCGCTACCGCCACCGAGGATGACCACGTCGTACACGCCGTCGGCGGAATTCTCCATTGCTGATGACACCTTTCGTCTCCTAGCACATGACCAGCGCATGACCAGCCTTCCCGCATGCTCTCATCTCCCGTGCTCCGCGCCCGTTTTGGGGGTGCGATACGGGGTGCGGTGTCCAGCGCCTCTCAAGGCCCTGTCGAGGGCGCGTCCCGGGGGCGTCGGGGCCCGGTCTCGATGCGCTCCCGAACCGCTCCGGGAAGGCTCCGGGGCGGCCGGAGAACCGCCCTGACCTGGAGCGTTCCTTGTTACCTTCCCCGTCGGCTCAATCGGTTCCATGGCACGGGGTGGGGTAAACAGTGGGCGGTCGGTTCTCTCGCGCGTGGTCGGATCGTCTGCGGGGCGGCGCGTTCCCGCAAGAGGGGCGGGCGTTCCTCGAAGAGGTGTTTTCGGCCGATGTCTTCCGGTCGCGGGCGGACGGCGAGGGCACCGGGAGCGAGCGGTTCGCCCTGACCTACGAGCGACTGCGGCACGTCAACGGCCTTGTGCGCGACGGCAGTCCGCTCGTCCGCGACCGCGAGCGGCTCTTCCCGCTCCTCGCCTGGTCGGCGGTGGCCGATCCGGCGCTCTTCTACGCCATGTTCCTGCACCACTGCATGACCACCGGCGCGGTCCTGGAGTTCGGGGCGGGACGGGAGGACCTGGCGGACGTGCTGGAGGAGCTCGCGGCGACCGAGCGGGTCGGGGCGCTGCTGATGACCGAGCTGGGGCACGGCAACAGCAACGCCTCCGTGCGCACCGTCGCCGAGTACGACGCCGCCCGCGGGGAGTTCGTGCTGCGCACCCCGGAGCCGGCCGCCGTCAAGTTCCCGCCCGCCGTGGCCGCCGAGGGGGTGCCGCGGCTGGCGGTGGTCCTGGCCCAGCTGGTGGTCGACGGCGCCGAGTGCGGGGAGTTCTGCTTCCTCGTGCCGCTGCGGGACGCGGACGGGCCGCTGCCCGGCGTGGACGTCCGGCCGCTGCGGCCGACGCCGGTGCTGCCGCTGGACGCCGCGGCCGTCTCCTTCGACGGGGTGCGGATCCCGTACCGCTTCTGGCTGCGCGACAACGCCTCCCTCACCGCCGACGGCGGTTTCAGCGACCCGTTCGGCAGCCCGGCGGTCCGGGCGCGGCGCACCCTGAGCCTGATCCGGTTCGCCTGGGAGGCCGCCGTGGTGGGCCTGGCGGCGACGGCGGGCGCGAGCGCGGCCGTGGCGGTGCGCCACGCCCACCGCCGGCGCACCGGCGGCCGGTTCGCGGCCGACCTGCCCGTGATCCGCTACCGCAACCAGCAGCGGGCCCTGTTCGGCGCCCTGTCCGGGGCGTACGTGGCGCAGCTGGTGGCCGTGGCGACGGCCACGCCCGAGGCCCCCGCGCTGACCCCGCAGGCGGTGCGCACCACCTTCCTGATGAAGGTGGTCACCGACCGGATCGCCGAACGGGTCAGCGCCCGCGCCCGTACGGCGAGCGGCGCCCTCGGCTTCCTGGCCGCGAACCGCTTCCTCGACTACCAGGGGTTCGCGCACTCGCTGAACGCGGCCGCCGCCGACAACCAGATGCTGCTCCTGGACGGGGCGCAGGCGCTGCTGGCCGGCACCGCGTACACCCCGCCCGCCGACGAGGCGCCCGCCGCCGGCTCCCGCGACCTGCTCGACCCCGCCGTCTGGGAGGCGCTGGCCGCCGTCCGCGAGCGGACCCTCCACCGGGAGCTGGCCGACGGCCTGCGCGAGGCCTCGGAGGAGGGGCTGAGCCCCTTCGACGCGTGGAACGGCCTGTACGACCGGGCGGAGCGGCTGGCCGAGACCCACGCGGCCCGCCTGGTGCTGGGCGTCCTGCGCGAGGCGGTCGAGGGGGTGGCCGGATCCGATCCGGTCACCGGGCCGGAGGCCGCCGCCGTCCTGCGGGACCTGCTGGCGCTGCACGCGCTGGAGCAGCTCGCCGAGCACGACGGCTGGTACCTGGCCGAGGGCCTGCTCGACGCGGACGAGGTGCGGTCGGTCCCCGCCCTCCTGGACCGGCTGTGCGAGCGGCTGGAGCCGTACGCCGAGGAGCTGGCGGAGGCCCTCGGCGTCCCGTACGCACTGGTCGGCGCGCCGATCGCGGACGAGGACTACGTGGGCGCGCTGACCGGTACGGCCTGATCCAGGGGGAACGGCCTGATTCAGCCGCTCTTGAGTCCGGCTCCACTCGCACTGCGCAGCATCTCCCCCGCACGACCTCGTGGCACTACGGATGGGTGAAAAGAAGACGATGGCTGAGATGGCTGAGAACACCTCCGGTTCCCTCCCGAACGGCGGTGCGGCGTCCGCCGACAGCCGGATCGCGGTCATCGGCCTGTCCTGCCGTCTCCCACAGGCACCCGACCCGGAGGGCCTGTGGCGGCTGCTCGCCGACGGGGTCGACGCCGTCACCCCCGTTCCCGCGGACCGCTGGGACTCCGCGGCCTTCTACGACCCGGACGTCTCCGTTCCGGGCCGGACGAACAGCCGCTGGGCCGGGCACCTCGACCGCGTGGACGCCTTCGACGCGCCGTTCTTCGGGATCTCCCCGCGCGAGGCCGCCGCGATGGACCCGCAGCAGCGGCTGGTCCTGGAACTGGCCTGGGAGGCCCTCGAACACGCCGGGACCCTGCCGTCGGCGCTGCGCGGGGAGCGCGCCGGGGTGTTCGTCGGCGCCATGTGGGACGACTACGCCACCCTGTCGGGGCAGCGCGGCCCGGAGGCCATCGGCCGGCACACCATCACGGGCCTGCACCGCAGCGTGCTCGCCAACCGGGTGTCGTACCTGCTGGGGCTGCGCGGCCCGAGCCTGACCGTGGACACCGGCCAGTCCTCCTCGCTCGTCGCCGTGCACCTGGCCTGCGAGAGCCTGCGCACGGGCGAGTCGACGGTGGCCCTCGTCGGCGGGGTCAACCTGGCGCTCGCCCCGGAGAGCACCGTCACGGCGGCCAAGTTCGGCGGGCTCTCCCCCGACGGCCGCTGCTTCACCTTCGACGCCCGCGCCAACGGGTTCGTACGCGGCGAGGGCGGCGGCGTCGTCGTCCTCAAGCCGCTCGCGCGGGCGCTGGCCGACGGGGACCGGGTGCTCGGGGTGATCGCGGGCAGTGCCGTCAACAACGACGGCGGCGGCGAGGGCCTGACCGCGCCCAGCCGCGAGGGCCAGGAGGACGTGCTGCGCCGGGCTTACGAGCGGGCCGGGACCGACCCGCTCGCGGTCCAGTACGTGGAGCTGCACGGGACGGGGACGGCGGTCGGTGACCCGGTCGAGGCGGCCGCGCTGGGCGCGGTCCTCGGGGCGGGCCGGCCGGCGGAGCGGCCGCTGCTCGTCGGCTCGGTCAAGACCAACATCGGGCACCTGGAGGGCGCCGCCGGCATCGCGGGCCTGATCAAGACGCTGCTGAGCCTGGGCCGCCGCGAACTCCCGGCGAGCCTGCACTTCGAGACGCCGAACCCGGACATCCCGCTGGCGGAGCTGCGGCTGGACGTGGTGACGGGGACCCGCCCGTGGGCGGATCCGGACCGGCCGCTCGTCGCGGGCGTCAGCTCCTTCGGGATGGGCGGGACGAACTGCCACGTGGTGCTGGAGGAGGCCCCCCGGCAGCCCGGCCGGGCCGCGCCGCAGGAGCCGGCCGCACCGCAGGAGCCGGCCGCGCACCCGCTCCCCTACACCGTCTCCGGCACCACCCCGGAGGCCCTGCGGGCGCAGGCGCTGCGGCTGCGGGCCTGGCTGGACGGGGAGGCGGCGGGCGCCGCCGGTCCGGCCGCGCTGGCCCGGGCCCTCGCCGGGACCCGTACGGCCTTCGAGCACCGGGCGGTGGTCGTCGCCGCCGACCGCGAGGAGCTGGCCCGGGGGCTGGACGCCCTCGCGGGGGACCGGCGGGCGGCGGGGCTGGTGCGCGGCTCCGCGGCGCGGGAGGCGGCCCCGGCCGTCCTCTTCACCGGGCAGGGCAGCCAGCGGCCGGGGATGGGCCGGGGGCTGTACGAGGCCTTCCCCGTGTTCGCCGCCGCGTTCGACGCGGTGTGCGCGGAACTGGGCGACGGGCTCAAGGAGGTCGTCTTCGGGGACGACGCCGACGCCCTGAACCGCACCGGGACCACCCAGCCGGCCCTCTTCGCCGTCGAAGTCGCCCTCTACCGGCTCGTCGAATCCTGGGGCGTCGTCCCACGGTTCGTCGGCGGACACTCCGTCGGCGAGATCGCCGCCGCGCACGTCGCCGGGGTGCTGTCCCTGCACGACGCCGCCGTCCTGGTCACCGCGCGCGGGCTGCTCATGGAGGCCCTGCCCGAGGGCGGGGTCATGGTCTCCGTCCAGGCGGGCGAGGACGCGGTCGCCCCGCTGCTGGGCCCCGGCGCGGCCATCGCCGCCGTCAACGGGCCCGAGGCCGTGGTGGTCTCCGGGACGAAGGAGGCCGTCGACGGCGTCGTCGCGCTCCTCACCGCCCAGGGCGTGAAGTCCAAGGCCCTGCGCGTGAGCCACGCCTTCCACTCCCCCCTCATGGACCCCATGCTGGAGGAGTTCCGCACGGTCGTCGCGGGGCTCGACTTCCGCCCGCCCCGGATCGCCTTCGTCTCCGCGCTGACCGGCGGCCTGGTCACCGACGAAATAGCCCGCCCCGACTACTGGGTGGACCACGTCCGCGAGGCCGTCCGCTTCCACGACGCCGTCCGCACCCTGGAGGCCCAGGGAGCCACCGCCTTCCTGGAGCTGGGCCCCGACGGCGTCCTCACCGCCATGGCCCGCCCCTGCCTGACCGGCGAGGGCACCGCTCTCATACCGCTGCTCCGCCGGGACCGCGACGAGGCCGACTCCGCCGTCACCGCCCTCGGCCGCCTCCTCACCACCGGCGGATCCGCCGACCGGACCGCCTTCTTCGCCGGCCCGCCCGCACCCGCCGCCACCGCCGGCCTCCCCACGTACGCCTTCCAGCGCGCGTCCTACTGGCTCGACGCCACCGCCCTCCCGGCCGCCGCCGCGGAGGCGGGCGACGCCCGCTTCTGGGCCGCCGTCGAGGAGGCCGACGCCGCCTCCCTGGCCTCGGCCCTGGACCTCGGCGAGGACGCCGGGGACGAGGCCTCCCTGGAGGCCCTGCGCACCGCGCTCCCGCTGCTCGCCTCCTGGCGGTCCCGGGAGCGGGAGCGGTCGGCCGCCGCCGACTGGACGTACGGGGTGACGTGGTCGCGCCTCGCGGAGGAGGAGGCCCCGCCCGCCCCTTCGGGGACCTGGCTGCTGGCCGTACCGGCCGGGCACCCGGCGGACGCCTGGACGGACGCGGTGGCCGGGGCGCTGACCCGGCGGGGCGCCGAGGTGCTCGTCCGGGCCGTGCCCGCGCATCCGGCCGGCCGGGCCGAGTACCGGGCGTTCCTCGCGGACGCCGAGCGGGACGCCGCCGGCCTCGCCGGGGTGCTGTCGCTGCTGGCCCTCGACACCCGGGACCGTACGGAGGGCTCCGCCGTCCCCGCCGGGCTCGCCGCGACGCTCCTGCTGCTCCAGGCCCTCGGCGACGCCGCCTCCCCGGCCCCGCTGTGGACGGTCACCCGGGGCGCGGTCGCGGCCGGACCCGGTGAACTGCCGGCCGACGCCCGGCAGGCGCAGGTGTGGGGACTGGGCCGGGTAGCCGCGCTGGAGTGCCCGCAGTCCTGGGGCGGTCTGGTGGACCTGCCGACCGAGGTGCCCGACCGCAGGGCCCAGGACCGGCTGGCCGCGGTGCTGGCGGCCGGCGGCGGCGAGGACCAGGTCGCGGTACGGGACACGGGCCTCCTCGGCCGCCGCCTGGTCCGTACGGCCGCCCCCGCCCGCCACCTCTCTCTGCCGCCATCGCCCGTCCGGCACCCGGCTTCCCAGCCTAGGGACCGCCACTCGTACCGCGCATGACACGGATGGACCATTTCC
>NZ_JBFBGN010000023.1:0-68256 GCF_040684675.1 Streptomyces sp. NPDC089915
GCAAAATCCAGCCCCGCCGGCGTTTGAGGCGCGGGGGTCCGGGGGCGGAGCCCCCGGGAACGAGACCCCGGCTCAGCCGCGCGGACGGTCCCGCAGGACCGCGAAGCCCAGCCCCGCCGCGCCGATCGCGGCCATCCCCCCACCCGCGGCGAGCAGCACCGGCGTGTCCGCCTTCGGCGTCGCGTCGACCCCCTCCGCACCGGCCTTCACCCCGCCCTTCGGCACGACCCGCCCCCGCTTCCCGGCCTCGTACCGCTCGATCAGCTTCCCGGTGGCGAAGTCGTACACCCAACTGTCCCCGCCGCCCTTGCCGTCGATGACGACGAACTTCACCCGGTCCCCGTCCCGGACCAGCTTGTACGTCCAGCCGTCGTTCACGACGCTCGGGTTCTTCAGGTCGATCGTGCCGAGCACGTTCCCGTTCGGCATGGAGATCTCGACCCGCTTGCCCTTCGGCCCGCCGTCGATCAGCTTCGCGATCCGCCCGTCCGGCATGGTGATCCGGACCGGGGCGCCCTTGCGGCCCTCGTCCTTGCGCTCCGGCTTGGTCTCCGGCTTCGGCTTCGGCTTCTCCGGGTTCGGCTTGCCGCCGCCCTCGACCCACGAGGTGACGGTGCCGTTCGGCTGGAGGACGACGTGCAGCCCGTTGTTCTGCCCGTACGCCGGCTTGCCGCCCTTGCTGACCAGGGTGTCCAGCTTCGTACCGCCGGCGAAGAGGTCCGCCTCGAAGTGGTCCGCGCCGCGCTTGTAGACCTTCGCGACCGACCCGTCGGACAGCTTCACGGTGGTGACGTACACCCGCTTCCCCACCGACGGCTTCGGGTCGACGGACGGCTTGGGATCAACCGAAGGCTTGGGATCCACCGAGGGCTCCGGGTCCACCGACGGCTTCGGATCAACAGACGGCTTCGGATCAACGGACGGCTTCGGATCAACAGACGGCTCCGGATCCACCGCCGGCCGCTCCACCCCCGGCAGGACCTGCGGCTCCGGCCCCTCCGGCGAGTCCGCGAAGGCGGACCCCACGGGCAGCGCCAGTACGGCGGCGGCGCCGGTCAGGACGACGGCGGTGCGGAGGGTGGGGGTGGTGCGGCGCATGGCGGGGCTCTTTCCTTGCTCGGGAGACCTTCACTTGCCCTGCTCGTCGAGGACGCTTCCGAAGCTACGAGCCCCAGCCATCGGCAATCCGTCGGCAATGTAACGAACAACCGCAAAAACCCCAGCAGCTCCGTAAACCGCCCAAACAACCCACCCCCACACCCCCTAGGGGATGTCACAGCTCAGCCGCAAAGGCCCCGTTTCCACCCGCTCGGCCACCACCGCCCGCCGAACCGGGTACTTTCGATCACGTGGCTGGATTCAGGATCGGACGGGGCCGGGACGACAACCGCCCCCCGCAACAACCCCCGCACATGCCGCGGCAGCAGCCGTACGGCCAGCAGCAGGCGCCCCAGGCGCAGGCGCCGTACGGCCATCAGCCGTACCCGCCCGCGGGCGGCCCGCCGCCCCAGCAGCAGTGGCCCCAGGCGGGCGGCGGCGCGGGCGGCGGTCACGGGGAGCCGGAGTACTTCGACCCCTACGGCGGCGGCCACCACCAGCAGCCGCACCCGCACGCCCCGTACGAGGCCCCGTACGACGGCCCGTACGAGCCCTCGTACGCCGACAACCCGGGCCACACCCAGGCCTTCTCCGTCGGCGAGGACCCGTACGGCCAGGCCGCGACCTACCACTCGGGCGGCACCTCGCCCGCCCCGGCGGGGCCGCGCCTGCACTGGAAGGACCTGCTGCGCGGCATCGTGCTGCGGCCCGGGCCGACCTTCCTCCAGATGCGCGACTACGCCGTCTGGGGTCCGGCGCTCACCGTCACCTTCATCTACGGCATGCTCGCCGTCTTCGGCTTCGACAAGGCGCGTGAGGACGCGATCAAGGCGACCCTCACCCAGGTGATCCCGATCGTCCTGAGCACCGGCGTGGCCTTCGTCGTCTGCGGACTGATCCTGGGCGCGGTCACCCACACCCTGGCCCGCCAGCTCGGCGGCGACGGGGCCTGGCAGCCGACCGTGGGCCTGTCGATGCTGGTCATGTCCATCACGGACGCGCCGCGCCTGCTGGTGGCGGTGTTCCTGAGCGGCGACAACATGGTCGTGCAGATCCTGGGCTGGCTGACCTGGCTGGCGGCCGGCGCGCTGTTCACCTCGATGGTCAGCAAGTCGCACGACCTGCCCTGGCAGAAGGCGCTGGGCGCGTCCGCGATCCAGCTGGTCGCACTGCTGTCGATGATCAAGCTCGGCATGCTCTGACCGGGTTCCCCCGGACACGGACACGGACACGAGGAAGGGGCCCGTCGCGCACACGGCGCGGCGGGCCCCTTCCTCGTGCTCCGGGTCTCTCAGGCGTCGAGGATCTGGCCCTCGCGCTTGACGACCGGCGGCTCCGTCGACCACGGGAACTCGATCCAGTCGTCGGTCTTCTTCCACACGTACTCGCACTTCACGAGCGAGTGGGACTTCTCGTAGATCACCGCGGAGCGCACCTCGGCGACGTGGCCGAGGCAGAAGTCGTGGACGAGCTTGAGCGTCTTCCCGGTGTCGGCCACGTCATCGGCGATGAGGACCTTCTTGTCGGTGAAGTCGATCGCCTCGGGCACGGGCGCCAGCATGACCGGCATCTCCAGCGTGGTGCCCACGCCGGTGTAGAACTCGACGTTCACGAGGTGGATGTTCTTGCAGTCCAGCGCGTAGGCCAGACCGCCGGCGACGAACACCCCGCCCCGGGCGATGCTGAGGATGATGTCGGGCTCGTAGCCGTCGGCGGCGATGGTCTGCGCCAGCTCGCGGACGGCGCTGCCGAACGCCTCGTAGGTCAGGTTCTCGCGTACTTCGCTCATGCCTCGTGCCTCACCTGGGTGCGGTGGAAGTTCTGGAAGGAGCGCGAGGCGGTCGGCCCGCGCTGCCCCTGGTACCTGGAGCCGTACCGCTCGCTGCCGTACGGGAACTCCGCGGGCGAGCTGAGGCGGAACATGCACAGCTGCCCGATCTTCATGCCCGGCCAGAGCTTGATCGGCAGGGTGGCGAGGTTCGACAGCTCCAGGGTCACGTGACCCGAGAACCCGGGGTCGATGAACCCGGCCGTCGAATGCGTCACCAGGCCCAGGCGGCCCAGGCTGGACTTCCCCTCCAGTCTGGAGGCGATGTCCTCGGGGAGCGAGATGACCTCGTACGTCGAGGCCAGGACGAACTCACCCGGATGCAGGATGAACGCCTCGTCCCCCTCGGGCTCGACCATGCGGGTCAGGTCGGGCTGCTCGGTGGCGGGGTCGATGTGCGCGTAGCGGTGGTTCTCGAAGACCCGGAAGAACCGGTCGAGGCGTACGTCGATGCTGGAGGGCTGCACCATCGACTCGTCGAACGGGTCAATGCGAACCCGTCCGCTGTCGATCTCGGCCCGGATGTCTTTGTCGGAGAGAAGCACGTCCCGAGGATACGCAGAGCGCGCGGGCCGCCCCCAATCGAGAGCGGGCCCGCGCGCCCCGTACGACCGCCGGAGGCGGCCCTACCGCTTGACGCCGCCCACGGGCACCGCGTGCCTCAGCCGCGCGCACCGCGGGCACCGCAGCAGCCGCCCGGGCCCGATCCGGCCGGCACCGAGGTGCTGCAGCGGGAAGGAGGCGGTGCTGAAAACGTGCCCTTCGGCACAACGGACGACTGTGTGCTCCATCGAGTCCCTTTCCCCAACGAGCCGTACTGCGATGAATCGCCACATTAGGGGATGAACGGGACCCACTCCAGCCGCCGCTCCGAACCCCAAAGGTACGCCCCAACTCCCGCACCCATGACGCCTGGTGCCCCACCCTGAAGACGACGCCCACCCGGGCGGATTCACCGGGGGTCGATCATGGGGTACAGTGTGCAACGGTAGGGATCCAGGCAACTGGACCACTCTGCGGATGTAGTTTAATGGTAGAACATGAGCTTCCCAAGCTTATAGCGCGGGTTCGATTCCCGTCATCCGCTCGTGAACGAAGGCCCAGGTCAGCGACCTGGGCCTTCGTCGTTGTCTAAGCCTCTCCATCGAAGACTCCCCGTGCGTGAGAGGGGGGTGGGGTCGGAGCCCCATCGGGATCCCGGAGCCGAAGCTCGGGGAGCCCTGTCCGGCCACCCCCCTTGGCCGCCGTGTTCCTCAGCGGGAGCTTCGAACCCGCCCATCACGTGGTCGGAGGCTAACGCCGACCACTGACACTGGCCGGCAGTTGCCGGCGTACGGATGCCGACGTGGGCGGCGGCGTCGGCCACCGTCGCGGCGAGCCAGCCGACCGCGTCGCAGGACCACTCCGCCAACTCGGCTGACAGAGTCAGCGAATGCCCAGGTCAGCGACCTGGGCATTCGTCGTAGCCCACTCTCCGAGCGACGTGTCAGCTGCACTTCTGACGCAGGTGGTGGGAGGCCGCCAGGCATGAGGACAGCCATGTCGCCTCCTGCCGATCGATGATCAAGTCGCCGACGGTGATCACTCCGTCCATGACGCTGCCGACCCGTATCGAGTGGTCGCCGACGCGGAACATCTGCCAGTCGGCGTCGCTGTGCCAGAACCGAGCGGTCTTCTCTCCCCGACACTGGGCGAAGACGAGCTCTTCTCCGTGCTCGTTGAGGAAGTAGCCGACATAGTCCTTGCCTGTAATCACGCCACCGCACAGGCGAGCCAGCAACCGTTCGATCGTAGGCCGGTTGTCTTCGGTCATGCTGCGGGCTCCTCAGACTGGTCGGAATCCTGCTGCGCCGACGCGAGGGCCAGCATCCGGGCAGCTGACTCCAGCAGGGTTTCGTACGTGATCACTTCAATGCGCGCCGCGTGTGTGTTGTAGGTGCGGAGTGTCTCCGCGATGTCCTGGGAGGTAATGCCGCCACTAACGAATCGCGAGTGCCCGATCACAACCGTTGCCGAGGCTCTGCGGGTATCAACTCCATGGTCCGCGAGGATGGCATCGCGGTTCTCGTCCATGGTGCGGAGGTAGTTCTGCGCCTGCGACACCGCGTGGTGGGCCGCGGCACCCAACATGAGGTGGCCGCTGCGGCGAATCACCAGGTCCTTGATGTTGGCACGCTTGAGTTCCACCACGTGAAGAGAGCCATCACCACGCAGAAGCGGGATATCCAGAATCGTGTCCATGGCGTACTGCCTACGTGCCAGTTCTGCCACGTAGGCACCACCGAAGATCCACTCCTGATTCTTGAGACGGGTGTGGAGGGCGCTCTCCGAGCTCGTCTCGTCCTCCACCACAGTGCGCAGAGCATCGAGACCCGCTCGGCGGGCCTTCAGCTCCAGCAACTGCGCGAGCAAACCCGCGTCGGCATCCGCGAGAAAGTCGCCCACCATCCGCGCCGCCGCAGTAGAAGCCGGTCGCGGCAGGTTCCTCAGGACAAGCTCCATGTGCCCGTACTGCTGGAGTCGCCTCCTCTCTCGAGTGGGCAGCCGAATACCCCCCTCCCCCGCACCGAGGCCCAGGTGGTCCACGGACAGGGCTATGCCGCGAAACAGGTCCCGTACATCGGCCACCGTTGCCTCGGGGTCGTCCTTGGTAAGGGCGTCCAAAACGTCCACCACTCGATCAGCGCCCATGGCCACCAGCCTGCGCATGCCTTCCTCGCTACGGTGGCGAGCGTCCTCGTCGTAGTAGTTCTCCAAGATTTCGAGGAACAGTTCGCCGCCGGCGTAGGAGGCGAAGCGCTGGAACCGCTGCGCAAGAGGAAAGTCTCCGAGCAGGATCGATTCCTTGGCGACATCTTCCAAGGCGTTCACCAAGGGCCTGCCCTTGCCGTACCCGGTCCCGCCGAAGGCAGGACCCATGACGCGCAGCACTGCATCGATGCGCTCCAGCACGCTCGGGTGCTCAGTGAGCTCCCGTGCCCCGTTGACCATCTGCCAGAGCGTGTACCCAGAACGGAATGTCGTCATGCGGTGACCTTAGAAGGAGGCACTGACGACGACGCCGGGTTCAATAGATCTCGGCCGAAACGGCTCGTTGAAAGGAGTCGCCGCCTGCACTGAGTTGACATTTCCAGGTGCGATTCCCGTCATCCGCTCTTGAACGAAGGCCCAGGTGAGCGACCTGGGCCTTTGTCGTTGTCCACTCTCTCAGGGCTGACTGGAGGCCCCACCCTGGGTCTTCCCGGCGGGAGTTAGCGTGATTACCGAGGATTTCCCGGGAGCACGCCGAGCTGGCGCAGTTGTGCGAGGACGTCGACTACACCCCAGACCTCGGAGATGCGGCCGTCCGTGAAGCGGAGGATGAAGATCTCGGCGTACGTGACTAGTCGGCCGGTCGCCGGGTGGCCTCGGTAATCGCCGAGGTGGGTGCCGGTCACCGTGTTCCGGGAGACGACCCTGTCCCCCTCGGCGATCACGTCCTCGACCGCGAAGTGGAGGTCGGGGAACGCGCGGAGGAGGACCGTCCACACCTGCTTGAGGGCCTGTATGCCCGTCGCGCTGCTGGGGACTGGCGCGTGGAAGAGGAGTTCGGGGTCGAAGACCTCGTCGATCGTCCTTGAGATCAGGTCCGTGTCGCCCGTGTTCACGGCCTCGTGGAAGCGGGCGAACGCCGCCTTGTTGATCGCTGTTGCCCGAGCTGTCTGAGCTGCCGACATGTGCGCTTTCTCCTTGGTGGGTGAGTGGGTGCCGGGGCCGTTCGGGTCCTGGTTCAGGCCCCGGTGCCCGTGCGGGCGGCGAACTTGCCGCCGCGGGAGGCCAGCTCCTTCAGGAGGACCGCGGTGCGGCCGGTGACGTACCCACGTCGGAGGGTGTCGTCGGGGTGGGTGAACTGGCCCACCGCCTGCTTCCGTCCGAGGGTGACGGCCCGGCCGACGTACCGCGGGGAGTACGGGCCGGGCGTGCGGCCCTCGGCCAGGCGGGCCAGGGCGTCGGCCGCGTGGGCGGCCTGCGGGCCGGCGAGTGCGCAGGCGAACCGGGCTCCCGGGACGGCCGCGCAGTCGCCCACGGCGAAGATCCGTTCGTCGTCGACACAGCGGAGGTACTCGTCCACGAGCGCGCGGCCCTCCGGGTCCACCCGCAGGCCGCTGCGGGCCGCGAGACCGGGGACGCCCGACAGGATCGCCCACAGGGTCAGGCCGGAGGCGAACGCCGCTCCCGAGCACAGGTGCACGACGCCGTCGGTGACCTCCGTGACCCGGTCGTCCACGATGTCCACGCCCAGCCCCGCCAGCCCGGACCGGACCCGCTCGCGCGCCCGGCCGGAGAAGCCCCCGGCGACCGAGGAACCGACGAGGCGCACCCGGAGGTCCGGCCTGGCCTCGGCCACCTCGGCCGCCGTCTCGATGCCCGTCGCGCCGCCCCCGACCACCGTGACCGTGCCACCCGCGGGCAGCGCGGCGAGGGCCGCGCGGGCGCGTTCCGCTCCCTCCCAGGTGCCCACGGGGACCGCGCCGGGCATCGGCCGCACGCTGCTGCCCATGGCGAGGAACGCGTAGTCGAAGCCGATGTCCGTGCCGTCGCCGAGGGTGAGGACTCCGTCGCCGATCCTCTCGGCGGTACCGACGCGCGAGGCGATCCCGTCGCGGAGCATCGAGGCGAGCGGGGTCGCCGCGGCGGCGGTCCCCGCCAGCCGCTGGTGCAGCCGTACCCGCTCCACGAAGTCCGGGCGCGGGTTGACCGGCGTGATCTCGGCGCTCCTCACCTTCCGCGCGATCCGGTTCGCCGCGAACGTGCCCGCGTATCCGGCGCCCACCACTACGACCTTCATGTCGGCCTCCCCGTCTCGTTGATCGGTCGGACATGAGATGCCGGCGGGCCGGATCCTGTGACCGCCCTCCGGTGTGGCGGCGGTCACATGCCGTACGGCGTCACAAAGCGGCGGGGTGCGGCGTCCTGTAGAGGACACCGTCGAGGCGAGAAGCAGGAGACACCGGCATGAACGAGGACGCCCCCCGGCCCGACCCCGCCACCGAGGCGTTCGTCGCCCACCGCAGTCTGCTCTTCACCGTCGCCTACGAGATCCTCGGCTCGGCGGTGGACGCGGAGGACGTCCTCCAGGAGACCTGGCTGCGCTGGGCGGGCGTCGACCTCGCCGCGGTGCGGGACCGGCGCGCGTACCTGGTGCGGATCGCCACCCGCCAGGCCCTCGGCCGGCTGCGCGCGCTCAGCCGGCGCAAGGAGTCGTACGTGGGCCCCTGGCCGCCCGAGCCGCTCCTCACCGTGCCGGACGTGGCCGAGGACGTGGGGCTGGTCGAGAGCATGTCGATGGCGATGATGCTGGTCCTGGAGACGCTCGCGCCGACCGAGCGCGCGGTCTTCGTGCTGCGCGAGGTCTTCGGCCTCGGGTACGAGGACATCGCGGCCGCCGTCGGCAAGACCCCGGCCGCCGTCCGGCAGATCGCCCACCGGGCGCGGGCGCACGTGGCGGCGCGCCGGCCGCGCGGCGCAGTCTCCGCAGCCGAGAACCGGGCGGCGCTCGCGGCCTTCCAACGGGCCCTGGAGACGGGCGACCTGCGGAACCTGCTCGACCTCCTCGCCCCGGACGTCGTCGCCCTGAGCGACGGCGGCGGCATCAAGCAGGCCATGCCGCGGCCCGTCGTGGGAGCCGCCGCGGTGGCCCGGGCGCTGGCCGCCGGCGTCGCGGTGTTCGGCCCGCTGGTCACGGTGGAGCCGACGCTCGTCAACGGCCACCCGGCTCTGGTCATGCGCGCCGACGGAGCGATCGACATGGTCGTGGCCGTGCGGATCGACGACGGTCTGGTCACCGGGCTCTACTCGGTGCGCAACCCCGAGAAGCTGACGCGGATGGAGCGTGAGACCGCCGTCAGCCGGTGAGTCCGGGGGCGGGGGACGCGGCGGCGCGGGTCCGGGTCGGTGACCCGGACCCGCGCCGACGTCAGGAAAGGCCTGCGTTCAGGGCTGCGGAGGGGTGTCCTGCGGCTTGTCGGTGCCCAGCTGTTCGTTGATCTTCTGCTGGGCCATGTCGACCTGGCTCTGGTACTTGTTGCCGGTCTTCGCGTCGAAGGCGTCGCCGGCCTTCTCGACTCCCTGCCGCGCAACGTCCTCGTGGCCCTTCAGCATGCCCTTGAGCTTGTCGAGCATCGACATGGCTTCCTCCTTGCGTGAGCCGCCACCCTCCAGCATCCGCGCATTCGCCGGGGGCCGCATTCCGGGGGCGAGGGGCCCGGGTCAGGGGGTCACGCAGAGCCGCTTCAGCCCTGTTCCTCCTCTGCCTGCTCGGCCTCGATCGCGAGGACCGCTTCCTCGGAAAGCTTGCCGCTGAGGAGATCCCGGATCAGCGACCGCGATGTCGCCGCCGACCTCTTGCTCGGCGTCGGCATGTTGTCGGGATGGGACCACCAGCGTCCGGGATGCAGCTCGTCCCAGGCGGGCCGGAAACTGTCCTTCCTCCGGTTCGCTCCGGGGTCGTGGTTCCCGAAGCCGTCGACAATGCTGTTCCAAACAGGCCGGTAGTGGCGGATGATCACCCGCTCGGCGACACTCACGAAGGCCTCGATCGCGACCAGGTGGCGAACCTTGAAATCCGAGACCTCCAGGTCGTGTACCTGCAGGAGCGATTGTCTGTGTTCGTGTATCCGGTCCCACAGCGTGGTGGCGTCAGGCTTCTCCTCGGCCATCCCCTTCCGCACACCTGTGGGACGTGCCTGCCCCACATAGACGGGGACAAGGCAATCGGGCGAGCTGATCTCCGCGTACAGAGGATTCGGACCGCAGTAGTACAGGGCGTAGATGCCACTCCCGTACACGGGGCTGACATCGTCCAGCGTCTCGGGCTGACGCTCCAGGAGCGCGGCCTCCACACTACGCCCTAGGTTTTCCAGATCCAGGGGGTTGTACGGAGCGGAGTGCCGTTCGTCGGCCGTCCTGCGCCAAGCTTTCGACTTCGGGCTCTTTCGCGGCGGCTTCCGCGGCGCGGGAAGCCCGGTCGAGGAGTCGGGGGAGATCGGCGGCATTTCTCGGTCCTCTGGTCTCGTCGCGTCTGGGGGATGAACTCTTCTGCCGCGCTCAGACATCCACGACACCGGTATTGCGGTAGTACCGCCGGGCACTGGGGTAGCTCTCGGCCTTCGGATACATGATCAGGTAGCCCGGGAGAGCGGTGATCTGCCACCCGTCCGGAAGCCGCTCGGCGATCGCCGTCAGCGTCTCGTGCGCCGTCACGTGCGTTCCGGGGAGTTCCACGGCGATGTCGTCGAACTCCTTCGACGCCTCGTACCGAAAAACGTAGGGAAGTTGCGTCTTGGTCTCCTGCAGCACGATGGACAGCGGCACGAGCTCGTCCACAAGCGTGCGCTCGGGCAGGGGCGCCCTCAGCTCGTACTCGAGGTCGATCGGGTGCTCATGATCGAAGTGTCCTTCGTCCACTTCGGTCGTGTCGCGCCGCTTTCCGGGGTCGTTGTTGCCGAACCCGTTGTAGTTCCAGGGCACCTCCCCCTGGCCCCTGTGCCGGTTGATCAGCAGCCGTTCAGGGGCCACCGCACCGAAGTCCTCGTCCACGTAGAGGCAGGTGAACGTCATCTGCTCGAGGGAGATGTTCGTGCGGCCGGAGATCTTCCGGTAGTGCTTCTCGATCCGCTGGGGAAGGCTGCGATCCGCCTTGCCCACGTAAACGAGGTCACCGTCCTTGTACAGCTGGTAGACGCCCGGCAACGGACGGAGTGACCGGATGTTCCCCATCGTGAGAGGCGCCGGCGCCAAGCCCTCGAGTGAGGCCGCGAGCTGATCGCCGAGCGCCTTGGTGATGCTCAGCTTGAACTCCGCATGGTTCTCAGGCGACACGCCCAGGCCCCCCTGACATGTGACAAGTGATCGTCGTCACCTTATCCGGTGAAGACGAGGAACATGGTGCGGGATTTCCGCAAGAGGCTCACTAGATCGACAACTCCGCGGTATGGTTTATTCATGTCTGAGCTGCGCGAGAAGCACCCCGAGGTGGGAACCTGTGTCGAGCTGTTCGCCGGTGGTGGTGGCCTCGCCATGGGCGTCCACAACGCCGGCTTCCGACCGCTACTGGTGAATGAGTACGCCAAGCGGGCTATCGAGACGCTCCAGACGAACGAGATGCCGGGCGGTGGCGAGTGGCCCCTGCGCCCCGGCGATGTCCGCGAACTCCGGGACGACTTCAAGCGGTTGGAGGGTCAGGTCGATCTCCTCGCCGGCGGCCCCCCCTGTCAGCCGTTCAGCCTGGGCGGCGTCGCCAAGGGCACGGAGGACGAGCGGAACATGTTCCCGCAGATGTTCCGCGCCATCCAGGAGATGCGGCCGAAGGCCGTCATCTGCGAGAACGTCCGGGGGCTCCTTCGGAAGTCCTTCGATCCGTATTTTCGTTACATCCTCAACGAGATGAGGCTCCCCTTCGTCGTACGCGAGGACGGCGCGACGTGGGAGGACCACAACGACGTCCTGGAGAAGCTGCTCGCCAACGACTCGGTCCCCGCTTCCGAGCGCTACATCGTGAAGCACCATCCCGTGAACGCCGCCGACTTCGGCGTCCCGCAGATCCGCCACCGGGTCGTGATCGTGGCCTTCCGCGCGGACCTCGGTCTGACCGAAGCCGACTGGGATGTCTTCGCGCCGAAGCAGACCCACTCGGACGAATCACTGATCCACTCCATGCGCGAGGGCGGGGAGTACTGGGACCGCCATCGAGAGGTGTCGGGCGAGGCGAGGGCACGAGTGCTCGCGAACCTGCAGCCCCTGAAGTACGACAACGCGAAGACCAAGGAGAAGCTCACCCTTCAGCCCTGGCGGACACTCCGCGACGCGATCCAGGGCGTCGACGAGTTTGAGGGGCGCTCCCTGCCGTTCGTCGACGAGAAGGCCGTCAACGGCAAGGAACAGGTCGGCGAGATCTCGGACCACTTCGGATGGCCCGGTGCCCGGGTCTACACGGGGCACACCCCCAATCTCCTCGACCGCCCCGCCAAGACGGTCAAGGCCGGCGTGCACGGAGTTCCCGGTGGCGAGTCCGTGATGATGATGGACGACCCCGCCTTCGACGGCAGCGGCTACCGCTACATGACGGTCCGCGAGACGGCACGGGTGATGACGTTCCCGGACGAGTGGACGCTCGCCGGTCCGCGCGGCGAGAAGATGCGACAGCTCGGGAACGCCGTACCTGTGAAGTTGGGCAAGGTGTTCGCTGACGCGGTCGCCGCCGCACTGGACTCGGTCAGCGCTCTGGAGAAGCCCGGCGGGAACCGGTGACGGGAGCGGCTTCCGGAACACAGCGGGGCTGGAACGACAGCCTGCCGCCAGAGAAGGCGTACAAGGCTCGGCCCTATCTGTCCCGGGACAAGCGGAGCGCGGAGCAGGACAAGGCGGCCGGAGGCCGCCACTGCCGGGCCGTGCCGCTCGGCGACGGCTCCCACGCGCGTGGGTCGATCCAGCTCCGGCTGTTCCGGAGGACCCGTCGCGTCCGCGCGTACCTCCGCTGGTCCAGCAATGGGGAAACAAGGGAGCAGTACGTCGGCGAGGTCCATGAGGCGACCCGCAAGGCGAACCTCGCCCTCGCCTGGGCGAAGGCGAGGGAGGCGGGCAAGGTGGTCGACGAGCCGCTCCCACCCAACTCGAAGGCGTCGTCGGTATCCGTCCGAGCGGCCATGACCGCCAACAAGGGGAAGGACACCAAACCGGAGCTGGCTCTGCGTACCGCGATGTACCGCAGGGGTCTGCGCTATCGGGTGGGTATCCGCCCATTGCCGGAGCTGCGGCGTACAGCCGATGTCGTCTTCCCCAAGGCAAGGGTGGCCGTCTTCGTCGACGGATGCTTCTGGCACGGGTGTCCGGACCATTACCGGCCCGCGAAGAGGAGCGGCGAGGGGTGGAGCCAGAAGATCAAGGACAACAAAGATCGTGACGCGGCCACGACGCTCGCTCTCGAGGCACGGGGGTGGGCGGTGTTGCGCTTCTGGGAGCACGAGGATCTGGAGCTGGCCGCCGAACGCGTCCAGACCGTGGTCGAGGAGCGAAGGTCCTGAACTGACCAGCTCTGCGGGTGCTCGCCGACTCGGCCCCCACGCGCCACCCATTCCCTAACGAAGCCCCAGGTCGCCGGCCTGGGGCTTCGCCGCTCCGCCGGGGGCGAGGGGCCCGGGTCAGGGGGTCGGCGGGTAGGTGCGGGCGGGCAGGCGGTGGCGGGCGCCGGGGGCGAGGGTGAGGGCGAAGCCGTGGTTGGCGGCCACCGCTCGGGTGTGGGACGCGGAGAGGGAGCCGTGCCGTTCGAGGGTGAGGGCGGGCAGGCCGGAGCGGCCCGTGGCGGCGGTGTGGTGGAAGGAGAGGACCGTCGTCGACGTGGGGGCGTGGTGGGGGTGGCGGTCGCGGGCGGCGGCCTCGTCGTCGTGGGCGAGGAGGGTGACGCCGGGCTCGTGGCCGAAGTCGGCGAGGACGCCCTCGGCCTGCCAGTGGGCGGGTTCGTGTGCCGCGCCGGTGCGGTGCCGGGAGGGGTTCAGCGAGGTGATGGAGAGGAACTCGCCGTCGGTGCGGTCCAGGGCCTCGGCGAGGAAGCCGTTGGAGGGGCAGCGGTGGCCCGGTGCGATCAGCCGCACGGTGGCCACCCCGTCCTGGACGGAGGTGAGGTGTTCCGGGACGCGGGTGGCGGCCGGGCCGCGGAAGCCGAACGGGCCGAGGGAGAAGAGGTCTTCGATGAGGTCCTCGACCTGCCGGCGCCGGACGGCGGCCGGCAGCCGGCTCCAGTCGAAGAGCGAGGCGATGTGCTCGCGGACCGTGGTGACGCTCGCGACCTGGGCCGGCGGGCGGCCCTTGATCCGGTTGACCCGCTCGACCGCCTCCCGGTCGGGCAGGGCCGTGAGGGCGTAGAGGTTGCCGAAGCCGTGGGCGACGGCCCGGCCTTCCGCGAGGGAGCGGGCCGCCGCGCGTACGTCCCCCGGGTTCTCCAGGGTCGGCTGCCCGCACTCCGTCGTCCGCTGCTGGATCATGGCCGGCCTCCGCGTCGTGATCGTTTGTGCATGCCAAACGACGGGGCGGGCGCACGGTCACAGGAGAGGGGCCGCGGAGGTGGTCCGGGCCCGTACCGGCGGGGCCGGGGCAGGCCGGGGCGCGGGCCGTCAGGCGGAGGTGTGTTCCAGGGTGTCGGCGTCGTCCATGAAGGTGAGCATCCGGGCGTTGACCAGGTCCGGGTGGTCGAGCTGGGGGCCGTGGCCCGTGGCCGCGACGATCTCGGCGCGGGCCCCGGGGATGAGCCGGGGGACCCGTTCCAGCTGCCGCTTCGGGTGCACCAGGAGGCTGCGCTTGCCCATGATCAGGCAGAACGGCGTGCGGATGGAGCCCAGTTCGGCGTCGGACAGCGGCAGCGGCGCGGGGCGGCGGATCCGGAACGCCCGCACGCCCGCCTGGATCCACCGGCGCAGTTCCGGGACCACCACGACCGGCTGCTCCAGCCACTTGGCGAGGGCCGGGCGCAGGGCCTTGGGCGCGAAGGTGGCGAAGAGGCTGGCGAAGATCCAGACGAAGAAGCGCAGGCCGACCTTCTCCAGCCCGCCGGGGTCGAGCGCGGTGACCGAGGCGAGCCGGCCGGGCCGCAGGTGGGCCTGGTTGATGACGAGCCAGCCGCCGTAGGAGGAGCCGACGAGGTGGACCCGGTCGAGGCCGAGCGCGTCGAGGGCCTCGTCCATCCACCGCGCGGCGCGCTCGGGCTGCCACATGGCCTCGCGCTGGACGCTGCGCCCGGGGTCGCCGGGGGTGTCGAGGGCGTAGACGGGGCGTTCGGCGCTGAGCGCGGGGGTGTTGGGGTACCACTGCGCGGAGCATCCGCCCGAGCCGTGGATGAGGACGACGGGCGTACGGGACTCGGCCGCCGGGTCGGCGGGACCGTAGCGGTAGACGCGCGTGGTGCCGAAGGTGGTCTCGACGTCCCTCTCCCAGCGGGCGGGGGCGCCCATCGCGTAGAGGGCGTCGCAGGCCTCGAAGTAGCGGTCGCGGAGTTCGGCGCTGACGTAGTGGCCTATGTCGCGGCGGACGCGGGGCGCCTTCTCGGCGTTCCTGGCGTTCTCGGGCACGGCGTTACCTCCCGGTGGGGATGCGTTCTCGGTCCTTGATCCGTTCTTCGTGATACGACCGTACCATGATGTTGGTACAGCGGTACCATGAAGATGTCGGCGGACGAACGGAGACGGCGGGTATGCCCAGGCGCGTGGACCACGAGGAACGGCGCGGCCAGATCGCGGAGGCGCTCGTACGGGTCGCCGGGCGGCGCGGGCTGCACGCCGTCGGCATGCGGGACGTGGCCGCCGAGGCGGGGGTGTCGCTGCGGCTGGTGCAGTACTACTTCGAGACCAAGGAGAAGCTGCTCCTCTACGGGCTCCAGCACCTCACCGACCGGTTCACCGCCCGCGTCGGCGCCCGCCTGGCCGCCGCCGGCCCGGCCCCGGGGCCCCGGGCGACCGCCGAGGCGCTGATCCTGGCCTCGCTGCCGACCGACGAGGAGAGCCGCGTCTTCCACCTGCTCTACTCCGCGTACGCGATCCTCTCCGTGACCGACGAGGCCCTGGCCGCCCAGCCGTTCATCGACAACCCGGACGCCGCCGAGGACGCGCTGGCCGGGCTGATCGCGGGCGCGCAGGAGGCGGGACTGGCCGATCCCGGGGCGGACGCGCGGATCGAGGCCGTCAGCCTGCTCGCGATGGCGGGGACCCTGGGCACGAGCATCCTGGTGGGCCAGCGCGGGCCCGAGTCGGCCACCGCCGTACTCCGCCACCACCTGGACCGGATCTTCACCGTCCCCGGGGAACGGGCGTAGCGGCGGGGCCGGATGACCGGGGTGGCCGGGGTGACCGGGGTGACCCGGGCCGTGACCCGGATGACAAGTGTCACGACCTCGCGTGACCCGTGTCAGCGCCTGGCCGCAGAACCTTGCCCGGGGCCGCTCCCGCGGCCGAGCATGCGGGGGTACCGGCGCACTACCGGTGCGCTTTGGAGGCGACACCCGTGGAAATGACCGCCGTCCGTCCCGTCCCTCGGACCCGACGGGAGCAGTTGCGAGGCGGTGGCCGGGCCTCGCTCATCGGCACCGGCTTCGGCGTGATGTGGTTCGCCCTGGGACAGGCCGTCGTCCACGGTGCGGCCCGGCCGTACGTCCTCGCGGCGGGCGCGCTCCTGTTCGCCGCGAGCGCCGCGACGGTCGTCCGCCTCTTCCTGCCGGCCGCGGGCACCCCCGCCGACGAGCCGGGGACAGCGCCGGCCGCGGGCGGGGGCGGCCCGAGGTTCCTGACGGTGCTGCTGGTCGAGGTCGCCGTGCTCGGCGCGGGCAACAACGTCCTGCGCACCACGCTCGGCCACCCCGAGATGATGCTGAGCTGGTCGGCCCTGGTGGTCGGCGCGCACTTCTTCCCGCTGGCCCGGACCCTGCGCGCCCCGATGCTGCGCCGGCTGGGCGCCGCGATGGCGGCCACGGTCGGCCTCGCCGCCGTCGCCGTCCTGGGGCTGGGCGCGGACGCGCAGGCCTGGCGGTACGTACCCGGGCTGGGCTGCGCGGCCGTGCTGTGGGGCGGCACCGCACTCTCGGGGCTCCGAGCGCTCCGGAGGGACTGAGCCGGGCCCGGGGGGGCGGGGGCGGCCCGGGCCTGGGCGGGGCGGGCCGGAGCGGGCCTCACCGCCGATCGGTGCGGCACCGCGCACCCCGGGCTGCGGACGGCCCGGAAGAGCTCAGCCGAGGCCGGGGCCTGGACGGCCGGACGGCGCCCCGGGGCGGGCCGGGGCGGCCCGGGGCGGGGGCGGGCCGAGCCGGGGCGGGACGGCCGGGCCCGCCCCCCGGGGGGGGCACGCCGTCAGAGCCAGCCCCGCTCCGTCGCGATGCGGGCCGCGTCGAAGCGGTTGCGGCCGCCGAGCTTTCTGATCGAGGCCGAGGTGACGTTGCGGACGGTCCCGGCCGCCAGGCACAGCTCCGCCGCGATCTCCTTGACGGTGGCCCCGCCTGCCGTGAGCCGCAGCACCTGGTGCTCCCGGGCGCTGAGCCCCGCCGCCGGTCCGGCCCCCGGGCCGCGCCCGGCCGGGGACGGGGCCAGCGTCACGCAGCCCGCCGCCACGCTCCTGAGGGTGGCGACGAGCTGCGGCAGACCCGTATCGGTCGGGACGATGCCGTGCACCCCGGCCGCCATCGCCCGGCCCACCGCCACGGGCCGGTGACCGGCCATCATGAGCACGATCCCGCACGCGGGCGCCCCCGCCCGTACCGCCGAGGCGAGGCGCAGCGCGTCATCGCCCACCGGGGTCTCCTCCAGCAGGACGACATCGGGCGCGTGCCGGTGGACGAGCGGGAGGAGGTGGCGGGGCTCGCCTCCCGCCACGACGGCCTCCATGCCGCCGCGGGACCGCAGCGCCTCGGCGAGCGCCTCCAGATAGAGGGCCCGGCTGCCGCCGACGACGACGCTGATGGCCATGGTGGATCCCCTCGCCTCCCGTCCGTGGAGATGACCACGGACGGTCCAGCCTGCGCGACGCCGTACCCCGGGCGGAAGCGGATCCGCTGGCAGCAAGGACCGCGTGGCAGCTCGGTGCCACACCCGCGCCGGGGCGGCGGGGGCGGCCGAAGTGGCCGTCCGCCCGCGCCGTCTCATAGGTTGGGACCGTATCGGCGCGGCCCCGTCCGGAGGGGGCGGCGGGGGACCGAAGGAACGGCGATGCTGGAGCCACTGGGGCTGGACGCCCGAACGGCGGACGTGTACGGGCTCCTGCTGGCGAACCGGGCGTGGGGCGTCGCGGAGATCGCGGCCCGGCTCGGCGTCACCACGGCCGAGGCGCACGCGTCCGTGGAGCGGCTGACCGCCCTGCGGCTCCTGCACCGGTCGGCCGCGAGCGGCGAGCTCCGTCCCGCCGACCCGGCGTCGGGCCTGCGCGAACTGCTCAACGAGCGCAAGCGGGAGCTGGCGGGCCGGCAGGAGGCCGTGGCCCGCTGCGAGGCCGACATGGCCGAGCTGGTCGGCGCCTACAGCGAGCTGTACACCGGCCGGACCCAGAGCGCCGCCCAGCGGTTCCTCGGCGTCGAGGCGGTGCAGGAGCGGATCCGCGCGCTCTCCGCCGAGGCCGTCTCCGAGTGCCTGACCTTCAACCCGGGCGGGGCGCAGTCCCGGGCCAGCCTCGACGCCAGCAAGCCCCTCGACCGCGCCGTCCTCGAACGCGGCGTCCGGATGCGCACGGTCTACCTGGACAGCGTCCGCAACGACGCGGTCACCACCGAGTACGCCGAATGGCTGACCGACCTGGGCGGCGAGGTGCGCACCGCGCCCTCGCTGCCGGTACGCATGCTCCTGTTCGACCGGCGGACGGTCGTCGTCCCGGCCGACCCGGAGAACACCCGCAAGGGCGCGGTCCAGCTGACCGAGCCGGGCGTGGTCGTCGGCCTGGCCGGGCTGTTCGACCGGGTCTGGGAGTCGGCCGTGCCGCTGGGCAGCCGCCGGGACCGCGACGACCGGGGCCTGACCGGCCAGGAGAGGGAGCTGCTGCGCCTGCTGGGCACCGGGCTCACCGACGAGGCCGCCGGCCGCCGGCTGGGGCTGTCGCTGCGGACGGTCCGCCGGATGATGGCGGAGCTGATGAAACGTCTCGGCGCGGGCAGCCGCTTCGAGGCCGGGCTGCTCGCGGCCCGGCGCGGATGGGCGTGACGGCGGGCGCCGACGGGTGCCGACGGGTGCCGACAGGTGCCGACGGCGGGGCCTGAGGACGGGCCACGGCTACGGCTCCGGCTCCGGCAGCGGCGACGGGACCTCCAGCCAGACCGTCTTGCCCGGGCGGGGGCCGGGCAGCGGGGCCGACCCCCAGCTCCGCGCCAGGACGTTCAGGAGGACCAGGCCGTGGCCCCCGGGCCGGGAGCGGTCCTGCACCGGGCGGGGTTTCGGCGGCTCGGGGCTGTCGTCGGTGACCTCGACCCGCAGCCGCCCGCCCGGGGCGTAGCGGAGCACCAGCTCGCGCGGGCCGCCGGCGTGCAGGCACGCGTTGGTGACCAGCTCCGAGACCAGCAGGAGCACGTCCTCCTCGGCCTCGCTCCCCGGTACCCACAGCCAGTCGGCGAGGGCCCTGCGGGTGAAGTCCCGGCACCGTGTGACGACGCCCGCCGTGGCACCGCCCAGGACCAGCCTCCGCGTCTGTTCCGCCACCGGCGCACTCCCGTCTCGGCCTCACCCGCTCCCTCGGCGCCGCACCTACCCCCGACCAGGATGGACAAATCCAGTGGTTTCGGCCACCAGGCCGCCACAGCCGCCCCACAAGACCGCCGGAGCCCCGCCGGAGCGCCTCGCGCGTCGTCGAGAGGGGTCCCGGCGGGGGCCTCCCGCGGCCTTCCAAGCGGGGTCCCGAAGGCTCGCGAACGGCCCCCACCAGGGGTTTTCGGCCGTTCTCCCCCGTGGAGCGGCCGGTCTGGGCGACGCTAATCCGGCCGTTCGCACACCGTCGAGGAAGGGCGGCCCGATCCGTCAAGTCCTCACCCGCCCGGCCCGCGCCCGCCACGCCCCCGAGGCACCACCTTGTCCACATCCTGGACAACTACCCTCGCTATATGAACGCAGATGCCGAGGCCCTCCGTACCCTCCGTACCGTGAAAGACGCCGACCGGAAGCACGTCTTCCATTCCTGGTCGGCCCAGGAGCTCATCGACCCGCTGGCCGTCGCGGGGGCCGAGGGCTCGTACTTCTGGGACTACGAGGGCAACCGCTATCTCGACTTCTCCAGCGCGCTCGTCTACACGAACATCGGCTACCAGCACCCGAAGGTGGCCGCCGCCATCGCCGAGCAGGCCGGCAAGCTCTGTACCGTCGCGCCCGGCTTCGCCGTGGACGTCCGCTCCGAGGCGGCCCGCCTGATCGCCGAGCGCACCCCCGGCGACCTCGACAAGATCTTCTTCACCAACGCCGGCGCCGAGGCCGTCGAGAACGCCGTCCGCATGGCCCGGCTGCACACCGGCCGGCCCAAGGTGATGTCCGCCTACCGCTCGTACCACGGCGCCACCACGACCGCGATCAACCTCACCGGTGACGCCCGCCGCTTCGGCAACGACACCGCGACCGCCGGCGTCGTGCACTTCTGGGGCCCCTTCCCCTACCGCTCCCCGTTCTACGCCGGCGGCGAGGCCGAGGAGTGCGAGCGCGCCCTGCGCCACCTGGAGGACACGGTCGTCTTCGAGGGCCCGCAGTCCATCGCGGCGATCATCCTGGAGACGGTCGGCGGCGCACCCGGCGTGCTCGTGCCCCCGGCCGGCTACCTGGCGGGCGTCCGCGAGATCTGCGACCGCCACGGCATCGTCTTCATCCTCGACGAGGTCATGGTCGGCTTCGGCCGCACCGGCAAGTGGTTCGCCGCCGACAACTGGGGCGTCACCCCCGACCTCCTCTGCTTCGCCAAGGGCGTCACCAGCGGATACGTGCCGCTCGGCGGCGTCGCCATCTCGGCCGCCATCGCCGAGACCTTCGCCCGCCGCCCCTACCCGGGCGGGCTGACCTACTCCGGGCACGTCCTGGCCTGCGCCGCCGCCGTCGCCACGATCAACGTGATGGAGGAGGAGGGCGTCGTCGAGCAGTCCGCCCGCACCGGCGCCGAGCTGCTGGGCCCGGGCCTGCGCGCCCTCGCCGAGCGCCACCCCTCCGTCGGCGAGGTCCGGGGCCTGGGCACCTTCTGGGCGCTGGAGCTCGTACGGGACGCGGCCACGCGCGAACCGCTCGTCCCGTACAACGCCTCCGGCGCCGACAACGCGCCCATGGCGGCCTTCGGCGCGGCCCTGAAGAAGGGCGGCCTGTGGCCCCTCCTCGCCGGCAACCGGATCCACGTGGCCCCGCCCTGCAACATCTCGGCCGAGGACGTGGCCAAGGGGCTGGCGATCCTCGACGAGGCCCTCGCCGTCACGGACGCGCACATGGCCTGAGCTGCGCGCTTGTGGGGTCGCCCAAGCCCCGGGCACCGGTGTTCGGAGGTTCCGTGCGGTGGTCAACCCTCCGTACACATGGTGCAATCCCGTCAGTACTCCAGTACTTCAGTACGACTCAGCACCTACGGACCGGGATGCACGTCAGTCCCGGGGCGGTCCTCCGGGGCCGAACGGCGGGGAGCGGGACGTCCCTCCCGGGGACGGGCGCTGGACGCCGGGCGTACGGGATCCAGACCAACGGACTCCGTGTTCCCGAGTACCCGAAGGAAGACAGCATGAGCAAGCACGTCCTGGGCCAGAACCAGTACGGCAAGGCCGAGAACCGCATCGTCGTGGTGACCCGCAAGGGCAGCGACGGCTCCTGGGCCGAGATCCGCGACCTGAACGTCTCGGTCGCCCTGCGCGGCGAGTTCCGCGACGTCCACCTCACCGGCGACAACGGCAACTGCCTGCCCACCGACACCACCAAGAACACGGTGTACGCCTTCGGCAAGGAGCACGGCATCGCCTCGCCTGAGGCCTTCGGCATCCTGCTCGCCAAGCACTTCGTCTCCTCCCAGGCCCCGATCCGCGAGGCGCAGATCCGGATCGAGGAGTTCGCCTGGGAGCGGATCCCCGTCCCGACGCGCAAGGAGCAGCACTCCTTCGTCCGCAAGGGCCAGGAGGTGCGCACCGCGCAGATCACCTACAGCGAGACCACCGGTCTCCAGGTCATCTCGGGTCTGAAGGACCTGACCGTGATGAACTCGACCAACTCCGAGTTCCACGGCTTCATCAAGGACAAGTACACGACCCTCCAGGAGGCGTACGACCGCATCCTGGCCACCAAGGTCACCGCCCGCTGGGCGCAGTCGGCGCTGGCCGCCGACGACGCCGGCTACGACTGGGACCAGTCGTACAAGAAGGTCCGCAAGCACATGCTGGAGGCCTTCGCGGAGACGTACTCCTACTCGCTCCAGCAGACCCTGAACCAGATGGCCGAGCGCGTGCTCGACAACTGCCCCAAGGTCAACGAGGTGCGCCTCAACCTGCCCAACAAGCACCACTTCCTCGTCGACCTGGAGCCCTTCGGGCTCAAGAACGACAACGAGGTCTACTTCGCGGCGGACCGGATGTACGGCCTGATCGAGGGCACCGTCCACCGTGACGGCGTCCAGCCGGTGATCGCCACCTCCGACTGGATCGTGGCGTAACGCCGGTTCCGGCACCTGTGTTCGGCCCGGACCGCGTCGCGGGGTCCGGGCCGTTCCTCATTCCGGGGCCTGTCCGACCAGCAGGTTCCAGCGGCCGGCCCGGCCGCTGAGGGCGGTGACGGTGCCGGGGCGGACGTCGAGCCGCCAGAAGGCCGCCGCCGGCAGCTCCAGGGCGGCCACCACGGCCGCCCGTACGACGGCCTGCGCGACCACCGCCCCGTGCCGGCCGGGCTCCAGCCCCGCCAGGTGCTCCCCCGTGCGGGTGATCAGCGCGGCCACCGACTCGCCTCCGCCGGGCGGGGCGAACTCCGGGTCGGTGAGCCAGCGCCGGACCGCCTCCGGGTCCTCGGCGGCGACCTCGTCCAGGGTTCGGCCCGCCCATCCCCCCATGTCCGGTCCGGCCAGGCCCTCGTGGCCCGGGCAGGGCAGCGCGGGCGCGAACCGCCCCCGGCGGGCGGCCTCGTCGAGCGGGGGCGTGGTCAGGTGCAGGCGCACCGGAGGAGTCAGGGACATAAAAAGAGCGTAAAGCGCACGCCCGGGGCGTGAGACGGCGGCCACACGCCGTGGTGTTCAAGCCAGGAGCGCGCTACCGTCTCGGACGACATCATGAAGAAGGTATGACGGAAGTACCGGTGAGAATCCGGCACGGTCGCGCCACTGTGAATCCTCCCGCGGCGACGGGGGAGGGAAGTCAGACCCGCCAGCCTTCGACGAGAGCACCACTGACCGGGACGCGTGTTCCCCTGGAGGTTCTGCCATGGCCCACTCCGCCGTGCCCGCTTCGGCCCCCGTCGCCGTAGCCCCCATCTCGCTCTCCGCGCTGGCCCCCTGGGCCGCCTTCGCCGCCGTCGTGACCCTGTTCCTGCTGTACCTCGTCGGCGTCGAGCAGGGTGCCGCCGCGATCTTCCAGGGCGAGAACGTCCACGAGTGGATGCACGACGGCCGCCACCTGCTCGGCTTCCCCTGCCACTGACCTCCTGCTGATCCTCCGCTGATCACGCAAGGAGCTCCTACGTGAACACCATCTCCCCCCGGGTCCTGCTGGTCCGGGGCATGCTGGCCGGCCTGCTCGCGGGCGTCGCCGCCTTCCTCGTCGCGTACCTGCTCGGCGAGTCCAAGGTGGACGCGGCGATCGCCATCGAGGAGGCCGGCGAGGCCGCGCACGACCACGCCGAGGCCGCCCCGGTCAGCCGGGCCCTCCAGGCCACGGCCGGTCTCGGCACCGGCACCCTGCTCTACGGGCTCGCGCTCGGCGGTATCGCCGCGCTCGTGTTCTGCTTCGCCCTCGGCCGCATCGGCCGCTTCGGCCCCCGGGCCACGGCGGCCCTGGTCAGCGGCGGGCTGTTCGTCACCGTCGCGCTGGTGCCGTTCCTCAAGTACCCCGCCAACCCGCCCGCGGTGGGCGACCCCGACACGGTCGTCAGGCGGACCACCCTCTACCTGCTGATGATCGCCCTGAGCGTGCTGCTGGCCTCGGCCGCCCTGATCCTGGGACGGCGGCTCGCGCCGCGCCTGGGCAACTGGAACGCCTCGGTCGTCGCCGCACTCGGCTTCATCGCGGCCGTCGGCATCGCCTACGCGCTGCTGCCCGGCATCAACGAGGTGCCGGCGGACTTCCCGGCGGCGCTGATCTGGCAGTTCCGGCTCGCCTCGCTGACCATCCAGGCGACGGTGTGGACTACTTTCGGCCTGGCCTTCGGTTTTCTAGCCGAACGCGCTATTGCCCCCGCCGCCGCTCCCAAGGAGGCTGTACAGCCGACGAGTTGAGCGAGGCACTCCGGTTGCGTACGCGCCGGGTGCGGAGGGTGGGAGCCGGGACATGCAGTCCGCGATCCGGGAATGGCGGGGCTGGACCGGCGCCGCACCCTTCTGGCTGAACTCGGTGCTGCTGGGCCTGGCCCCGTTCACGGCCGTCCCCCTCTTCGCCCAGATGGGCGTCATCACCGCCCTGGCCGCCCTCGGCGGACTGGCCCGCCAGCTCTGGTACGGGGACTACGGCCACCCCGCGATGCACCTCGCCGCCGCCCTCATGGGGGCGGCGGCGATCGTGTTCGTGGTGCTCTGAACCGGCCCACCGCCGCCGCCCCGGAACCGCCCCACCGCCGAACAGCCCTCCCGACAAGGAAGAATGGGGCTTTTCGAGCGGAAAAGGGGGCCGGTGTGACGGCGGCGGGGCGGGACATACCCGAGGAGTACCTGACCGGGTACGTACGCATGCTCGGGGAGGTCGCGGCCACCGGGCGCCGGCCCGCTCGCGAGGAGCTCGACGCCCGCCGCGAGCTCGGCGAGCGGGCCGCCGGGGCGGGGTACGGGCTCGGCGCCCTGGTCGGCGCCCACCTCGCCGCCGCCCGCGCCGCGCTCGGCGGCCGGACCGCCCCGGACCGCGCGACGGCCGCCGTGGAACGGGCGTCCGAGCAGGCCGTGGACGCCTTCGCCGAGGGGTACGAGCGGGCCTGGCGGCCGGCGGTGCGGCAGGAGGAGGCCGCCCGCCGCGAGTTCGTCGACGGCCTCCTCCTCGGCCGCGGCGGCCCGGAGCGGCCCGCCGGGCCCGCCGTCGGCCACGGGCCGCTCCCGGACGGGAGCCACGCGGTGGCCGTCGCCCGCGCGGCGGCCCCCTACGCGGACGGGAGCCCGCAGGTGCGGCGGCTGGAGCGGGAGCTGGCGGGGGCTGTGCTGCTCGCCGCCAAGGAGGGGCTGCTGGTCTGCGTGGCGCCCTCCGGCGCAGGGGGCGGGGACGGCGACGGGGTGCTGGCCGAGTTCGCGCACCGGGCCGGGGCCCTGTCCGGGCCGGGCGGGCTCGTCGCGGTCGGGCGTCCGCACCCCGGCCCGGGCGGGGTGGCCGCCTCGTACGAGGAGGCCCTGGGCGCCCTCGGCCTCGCCGACCGGCTCGGCCTGGCGGGGCCGCTGCTGCGCGCCGCCGACCTGCTGGTCTTCCCCGTGCTCACCCGGGACCGGGCCGCCCTGGCCGACCTGGTCCTCACCGTCCTCGGCCCCCTGCGGGCCGGGCGCGGCGGAGCCGTACCCCTGCTGGAGACGCTGACCGCCTACTTCGACGCCGGCTGCGTGGCGGCGGAGGCGGCCCGCCGGCTGGGCCTGAGCGTACGGGCGCTGACGTACCGGCTGGAGCGCATCCACAGCCTGACGTCCCACGACCCCGCCGACCCGCCCGCCCGCTACACCCTCCAGACCGCCACCCTCGGCGCCCGCCTCCTCAACTGGCCCACCGACCCGCTCCCGTAGCCCGGTCCCCGGCCGGGCGGGGAGGCCTGGGGCCCCGGCCGGGCGGGGAGGCCCGGGGGGCCTGCGGGGAGCCGGGGGAAGCCGGCGGGGAGCCCGCGGGGAGCAACTCCCTCACCCTTTCGGAGGCACCGCCCCCCGTTTTCGCCACGGCCCCCGCCCCCGTCGCCATCTGCGAAGACTCCCCCGCACCCCCCGACACACCGATGACGCACCGTCAACTCACGCACCCCGCCGACGTGCCGACCCACCGGCGGTGGGCCACGCTCCCAGGACCGGCCGCCCGAGCCGGCCCAGGAGGAATGCCATGTCCCGCGCCCCGTGGGCGGCCGCCGCGCTGACGGTCACTCTGCTCTGTACCGGCATCGGCCTGTTGCACGGCGGAGAGGGCGCGGAGCCGGGTACCTCGGGCATCGCCGACGCACTCCCCTCACGCGCGCTGGGCCTGTCCGGCCACCGCCGCCTGGTGCGCGAGCTGGAGCACTCCGGCACCCACACCCCGGCCCGCCGGAGCCGCACCGGAGCCGCCGGCCCGCTGCGCGCCGCGCGTCCGCTGCGGCTGCGGATCCCCAGCCTCGGGGTGGACCTCCCGCTGGCCGAGGGGACGCCCGCCGGGGAGGACACGGCCGGCTGGGACGCCGCGGGACCGGCCCCCGGCTCGGCCGGCACCGCCGTGGTCACCGGCAACGGGCTCGCCCTCGCCGAACTGCGGCGCGGCCGCACCATCGAGATCCCGCGCGCGGACCACCGTACGGCCGTGTTCACCGTCGAGCGGGTCTCCCCGTACGGGGTCAACGCCCCCGACCGGAGCGGGCGGGCCCGGCTGCGGCTGGTCAGCGGTGAGACCTCCGTCCTCGCGCGGCTGACCGGACCGCTGCGCACCGGCTGAGCGCGGTGCGCCCGTCCGGACCGTCAGCCGAGGGGGGTGTCTTCGTCCCCCGGTCGGGGGCTTCTCGGGGGCGGCGGGGGAGTCCGCGGGCGCGGCGGGGCATGGAAGCCCCCATGAGCGGTGCGCGGTACGCGCGGTCGGTGCTGGCGCGGGCCCTGACGGTGGCCTGCGTCGCCCTGCTGTGCCTGTTCGGCGCCGGTCCGGCGGCGGCCGCCACCGCGGGCGCCGACTCCCGTACGGCCTCCTCCGCCCCGGCCGATCCCGCCGAGGGGCAGTCGGATCCGGCCGCGGATCCCGACGCCCGGGCGGACGTGCGCTCGGTCGTGCGCGCCGTGCCCGCGCCGCGCGGGCTGCCGTCGGAGACGTTTCACGTGAAACACGCGGGCGATTCCACCCGTGTGGTCCAGGGCGGGCCGGCCACGGCGGCCGTGCCCCGGCGGGCGGCCCGGAGCGTGGTCCTGCGCTGCTGAGGGGTCCGAGCGGCAGAACTCCCCCCACACACCCCTTGGACCACCGTGAGGTTCCGTCATGCCCGTCGACCCGTACGCCGCCCTGAACGCCATGATCCGCGCGGAGGCCGCCCGGTTCTCCCCGGCGGCCCGCGAGGACCGTCCCGCACCGCGGGTCCCGGCCCGCGAGAGCGCCCCCGAGGCCCCCGAGACCGTGTCCGTGTCCGGCGGTGAGCCCCAGCGGCACCCCGCCGACCCGGCGGCTTAAGGCCCGGACGCCCGGGGCCGGAACACGCGGCCGGCCCCGTTCCGCCATGAGACGGCGCCGGTTCCCGTGCCCCCGGAGACGGGGCGCGGGAACCGGCGCCGCGGCCGGTGCGCGGGGTTCAGTCCTCCCGCGTGTAGTACCGGTAGAAGGCGATGACCCCGACACCGATGCCCGAGAAGAGGCCGACGACGGTGGCGCGGAGCACGGACTGGTTGGTGAGGCTGTGCAGATAGCCGACGGCGATCCCGATGAAGACCCCGTACGCGGCCGCGTGCACCTCCCGCTTGAGCCTCGGTCCGACCCGGGCGAGGGCGAACATGATGCCGGCGAAGACGACGCCGCAGAGGATTCCGTAGAAGACGTTGCCCGCGTCGACCGGGCCCATCTGGCGGTTGATGAAGGCCGCCCAGACCCCGTACACGAGGCCGGCCAGCAGCGGGCGGGCCAGATCGCTCTTGGTGATGCCGTGCGAATGCGCCGACGCCGTCGGGCGGTGGTACCGCCGGGGCGCGGTGGGGGCCGCGTGTGCCATGGCGGGGCTCCTCTCTTCCAGCCTCCAGGGCACACCCGCCGCCCCGGGGCGGCAAGTGGATCACCCGTCCGGGTCGACCGGGGCGCCGCCGCTCCCCGTACGCAGCAACCGGGGTGGCGCCCGGGCCGGCCCCCGCCTTCCCTGGTGACGTGCGCACCTTCCTGTCGGCGGCCCTCATCGTGCTCGTGGCCCTCCTCGTGCCCGCGAGCGCGGTCGCGTACTGGGCCGACCGCCGACTGGGTGACGCCGACGGCTACACGGCCGCCATGGCCCCCCTCGCCAACGACCCCGCCGTCCAGGGGGTGGTCGTCACCCAGGCCACCCGCGCCCTGTCCGGGCAGATCGACGCGGGCCCCTTCCAGGGCGGGGTGGACGCCCTGATCGGTGAGGCCCTGCGCTCCTTCGCCGGGACCCCCGCCTACCGGACGGCCTGGGACGCCGCCAACCGGGCCGCCCACACCGCGTTCCTCGACGCCCTCACCACCGGCCACGGGGACGCCGTCACCATCGACCTCGCACCGGTGATCGCCCAGGTCAAGGGGGAGCTGGTGGCCGACGGGGTGCCCTTCGCCGACCGCATCCCCGAGACCCACCTGTCCGTCGAGGTCATGGAGTACGACGGCCTCGGCGCGCTCCGGAAGGGGTTCCGCATGCTCCAGGTCGCGGGGGTCTGGCTCCCGGTGCTGACCGTGCTGCTCGCCGCGGCGGCCGTGGCCGTCGCCGTGCGCCGCCGCCGCGCCGTACTGGCCACCGGTCTCGGCATCGCCACGGGGGCCGTGCTGCTGGGGATCGCGGTCGGCGTGTGCCGCCGGCTGACCCTCGACGACCTCCCGGCCGACATCGACCGGGCCGCCGCCGGGGCCGTCTACGACGCGCTCACCGCGTTCCTGCGGACCACCACCTGGGTGGTCCTCGCGATCGGGCTGGCGACCGCGCTCACCGCATGGCTGACCGGACGACTGCGCCGCACCCCATAAGCTCGGAACATACCCATCCTCCGCAGAACGCCCCAGAAGAACCGATTCGCGAGCGGTGACACGGAAGCGGAATGACCAGCGAACGACGTACCGGGCACATACCGCCCGACCCGCCCCGGGCCCACCCCCTGGCTCCCCCCTCCTGGCTGCTCGCGGGACTGCGGCCGAGCGGCACGCGCGTCCCCTGGGCCGCGGTCGCGCGCGCCGGGATCGCGCTGTCGGTCCCGCTCACCGTCGGCTTCGCCCTGGACGAGCCCGAGTACGGGGCGCTCGCCTCCATGGGCGCCCTGTCGGGGGTGATCGGCGACACCGCCGACGCCTACCGGATGCGGATCCTGAACATCGCCCTCCCCCAGCTGCTGGGCGCGATCGGGGTGGCCCTGGGCACCCTCGTCTACGGCCACGGCTGGGTCGCCGTCGCCGTCCTCACCCTGATCGCCCTGGTCTCCGGGATGATCTCCTCGATCGGCACGGTCGCCTCCGCCTCCGGGCTGGTGTTCCTGCTCAACGCCGTCGTCGGCGCCGGGCTGCCGATGCCCGAACCCTGGTGGACGGCTCCGCTGCTGCTGGCCGCCGGCGGCCTGTTCGTCCTGCTGCTCACCCTGCTGGGCTGGCCGCTGCGCGGCCGGCAGCCCGAACGGGCCGCCGTCGCGGCCGTCTACGGGGCCGTGGCCGACGCCCTGGAGGCCGCGGGCGGACCCGTCGCCGTGTACGACGAACGCCGGCAGCAGGTCACCCACGCCCTCAACCAGGCCTACGACCTCGTCCTCGGCCGCCGGGCCCGGGTCCACGGGCGCAGCCCCTCGCTGGTGCGGGTGCTCGCCCAGCTGAACGTGCTGATCCCGCTGGTGGAGGCCGCGCCCGCCGCGCACCTGCGCGGCCGTCCGCTGCCGCCGCAGGTCCCGGCGGCGGTACGGGAGCTGGCCGCCGCCGTCGAGGAGGGCCGCACCGGGACGCCCGTCCTCGACCTGCCCGCCCCGCACAGCCCGTCGGAACGGGCCGTGGACGCCGCCCTGCGGCACGCGGCGAAGATCGTGCACCTCGCTGAGCCGGACCCGTACAACGTCGACGACCGCCTCGGCCGGCCCGCCGCGCTGCGCGTCCGGGCCGGCCGGGTGGTGCGCGACATGATGCTGTCCGAGGCCTCCTGGCGCTACGGGCTCCGGCTGGCGCTGTGCATCGGCCTGGCCCAGTCGCTGGTCTCCCTGGTCGAGGTGGAGCGTTCCTACTGGGTGGCGCTGACGGTCACCTTCGTCCTCAAACCGGACTTCGGCTCGGTGTTCTCCCGCGCGGTGCTGCGCGCCCTCGGGACGGCGGCGGGGCTGGTGCTGGCCGCCGCCGTGCTGGCGGAGGTGCCGCGCGGCTGGTGGGACGTGCCGGTGATGATGGTGCTCGCCGCGCTGATCCCGGCGTTCTCCGCGAAGGGGTACGCCTTCCAGACCGCGGCCATCACCCCGGTGATCCTGCTGCTCTCGGACCTCCTCAACCACCAGGGCTTCGACCTGATCCGGCCCCGGCTGCTGGACAGCCTCATCGGCTGCGCCATCACCCTGGTCGCCGGCTACCTGCTGTGGCCCGAGAGCTGGCACACCCGGATCGGGGACCGGCTCGCCGACGCCGTCGACGACGCCGCCCGCTACGTGGAGCGGGCCTTCGCCCCGGTCGCGGACGAGGCGGAGCTGCGGGCGGCCCGCCAGTCCCGGCTCCAGGCCCGGCGCCGGATCTACCGCGACCTGTCGGGCGTGCGCAGCGAGTTCCAGCGGGCCCTGACCGAACCCCCGCCGACCGGGGCCCGGGCCGCCGCCTGGTGGCCGCTGGTGGTGGCCGTGGAACGGATCGTGGACGCCACCACGGCGGCCCGGGTCCGCGTCAACCACGGGGCCTCCGCCCCGCCGCCGTCCGAGGTGGACCGGATCGCGGGCCAGCTCCGCGAACTGGCCGAGGGCATCCGCAGCAGCGAGACCCTGGTCCGTGTCGAGGTCCCCCCGGGGGGCGACGACGCGGGCGTCCTGGCCCCCCTCCACCAGGAGGTGGCCGCCGCCCGCGCCATCTCCCAGCCGGCCCCCTGACCGTCCCGGCGCGCGGAGCCGGTCCCCCGAACGCCCCGCGCGCCGGGCCCGGCCCCGCCGGGCGGGGCAGCATCGGTACATGCGCACCCGCCGCCCCCGGGCCCTGGCAGCCGTCGCCCTCCTGGCGGCGACCGCCGGCTGCGCCGACGCGGAGGGCCTCTCGGACCAGGGCGACCGGGGCACCGTCCACGCCCCCACGACCCTGTGGAAGGGCTACTTCCCCGACCCGCCGAGCCCCGGACAGCAGCCGGGTGCGGCGGCCGTCGTCCCCGGCCTGCCCAAAGTGCCGGGGCTGAGCATGCGCGGGGTGGACGCCCTGGCCGTCATCCGGGCCGACATCACCTCCGCCACCGCCGAGGACGGCGGCACCGGCCGCCTCGTGGACCCCCGGGCCGTCCAGCGGCTCGCGCTCTGCACACAGACCGGGGGCGGCGGCCCGAACTGCCCCGTGCGGCCCGGCGTCCTGCACGACCTGACCGGCAACGGCCGGGAGGAGCTGATCACCGCGCTCGACGTGGACGGCCGCCTCTCCGAACTGCGCGTCTACACCGTCCAGGACGACGGCCGGATCGCCCGCGTCCTCTCCCGGCGCGGGGTCCTGGAGGGCGTGGAGGTGGCCGCCGAACACCTGGCGGTCCGCGAACCGACCTCGAACCCCGTCTACATCTCCGTCTCCGACTACGTCTGGGACCCCAACACCAAGAGCATGAGCCTGTCCCAGCTCACCCTCGACGACTGTCCCACCCTCACCGATGTCCCGCTGAGCGCGGACCGGCAGCGATGCGCGCGCTGAACAGCCTGCGCTGGAAGATCGCCCTCACCACCACCCTGGTGTGCTGCACGGTGGCCGCCGCCCTGGGCATCGCCGTGCACAACGTGGTCGCCCGCCAGGTGGTCGGGGAGGTCCGCAAGGACGTGGACCGGGAGCTGGAGCACGCCCTCGGCCACTACGAGTACGGCACCGCGCACGGCGACGTCCACGCCGCCCTCGACCCGCCCGGCCTCCCCGGCCCCCTGCGCGCCCTCGTCGCCCGCGGCCGGACCGGCAGCATGGTCGGCACCCACCAGGGCAAGCCCGTCATGTGGGGGGCCGCGCCCGCCGACCGGCAGGCGCTCGCGGTCTGGATCCCGTACGAGAACACCCGCGCCCGGCTCCGGGACCTGGACACCGCGATCCTCGTCTCCTCCGCGCTCGCGGCCGGAGTGGTGGCGCTGGCCGGCCTGTTCCTCGCCAACCGGATCAGCCGCAGCCTCACGGCCACGGCCTCCGTCGCCCGCCGGATCAGCGCCGGGGACCTGGACGCCCGGGTCGGCTTCCCGGCCGGCGACGACGCCCCCGGCACCCGCCGCTCCCACGACGAGGTGCGGGACGTGGCGCGGGCCCTGGACTCGATGGCCGCCTCGCTCCAGGACCGGCTGGAGGCGGAGAAGCGGTTCACCGCCGACGTCGCGCACGAGCTGCGCACCCCGCTGACGGGCTCGCTGGCCGCCGCCGCGCTGCTGCCCGAGGGCCGGCCCAAGGAGATGATCGAGGACCGGCTGCGGGCCCTGCACCTGCTCACCGAGGACCTGCTGGAGATCTCCCGGCTGGACTCGGGGGTCGAACGGGCCGACCTCGCCCAGGTGGAGCTGGGCCGGGCCGTCCGGCGGGCCGTCGCCGGCTCCCGGCTCGCCGCCGAGGTCCGGGTGGTCCGGGACGCGGTGGTGCTCACCGACCGGCGGCGCCTGGAGCGGATCCTCGTCAACCTCCTGGTCAACGCCCACAAGCACGGGCGGCCGCCGGTGGAGGTGACGGTGGACGGGCCGGTGGTGGTGATCCACGACCACGGCTCCGGCTACCCTGCCGAACTGATCGAGCAGGGCCCCCAGCGGTTCCGCACGGGAGACCCGGGGCGCGGCCGCGGTCACGGACTGGGCCTGACGATCGCGGTGGGCCAGGCGGCCGTTCTGGAGATCGCCCTGGGATTCGCCAACGCCCCCGACGGCGGCGCCCTGACCACGCTCCGGCTCCCGGTGGGGCGGCTCCCGGAGGGGAGTTGACCCTCTGCGGGACCGGCGGACGTTTCACGTGAAACATCGCCGGACGGACAACTCGGCCTCCTCGTCGGGGCGGCGGGGGCTCGCGCGCGGAGTCCTCCGGTGGCCGCGTACGCACGGATCCGGCCACGACGGCGGGGGCGGGCTGCGCCGATGCGGCGGCGCGGGGATGAACGGTGGATGAACCCGGCACGGCGGGGGGCCAGTTCGTGCGGGCGGCCGGGTTGGGTGGTAGGACGGGCACCACGAAGGGCGCCCCTGCCGTCGTTCCAGCCAGGGGGCCGATAACCTTACGTGTCCACTCTGGGCAGGGATCAACCGCGCAGCACGGACAAATGACGCACGCACTCATGCGAAAGGCCTGGCCCATGGGTATTCGGAGCTTGTTGCGCAAGGTGTTCGGAAGGACTGCGGAGCCGGTCCCCGAGACTTCGGACGCCCCAGCGGCGGCCGTCCCCAGCCAGGCCGAGCGCACTCCGCTGGACGCGGCGGCCGACCTGGTGGCGGCGTCCTTCGACAATCCGACGGTCCCGCCGCAGTCCGCGCCGCGCGACCGCGAGGCGGGCACCCTGCTGACCGCCCCCGCCACCACCACCGACCCCACGGTCCCGGAGGCCCGCCGCCCCTCGGGCCCCTCGGGCCCGGCCACCCCGGAACCGGCCCCCGCCGAACCGGAGGCACCGCAGGCCCAGGAGGCCCCGGAACCGGAACCGGCCGCGGCCGCCGCCCCCGTTGCCGCCGAGCCGATCGCGGAGCCCGAGCCGGCCGCGGCCGAGCCCGCGCCGGAGGCCGCCGCCGAATCCGAGGCACAGCCGGAGGAGGCCACGGCCGCCGAGGCCGAGGCCCCGCAGGCGCAGGAAACCCCCGCCCCGGAGGCCGAAGCAGACCCCGAGGCCGACGCCGCCCAGGCCGCCGCCGAACCCGGGGCCGAGGCCGCACCCGCCACCGAGGCCGAGCCGGAGCGGCAGCCCGAAGCGGACGCCGAGCCCGAGCCCACCGCCGAGGCCGACGCCGAGCCCGTGGCCGCCCAGGCCGACCCCGAGCCGCAGCCCGAAGCCAACGTCGAGCCCGAGCCGGAGCCCGCCGCCCAGGCCGACCCCGAGCCGCAGCCCGAGGCCGACGCCGAGCCCGAGCCCGCCGCCGCCCAGGCGGACACCGAGGCCGAGCCCGACGCCGAGCCCGAGCCCGTCGCCGCCCAGGCCGACCCCGAGCCTCAGCCCGAGGCCGACGCCGAGCCCGAGGCCGAGCCGTTCGCCGCCCAGGCCGACCCCGAGCCGGTGGCCGAAGCGCACCCGGACGCGGAGGCGGAAGCGGAGGCCGAAGCGGAAGCGGAAGCGGTGGCCGAGCCGGAGGCCGGTGCCGGGCCCGCGTTCCCCGCCTCCGCCGTGCGGCGCAAGGGCGGGGCCGTCGGTGCGGCGTACAAGGCCGCCGGGCAGGTGCTGCGGGCCAAGGGGAAGCCCGGGGCACGCGCCAAGGTGTACCTGGTCCTGGACCGCTCCGGCTCGATGCGCGGGTTCTACAAGGACGGCAGCGCCCAGTACCTCGCCGACCACGCCCTCGCGCTCGCCGCGCACCTGGACGAGCAGGCCACCGTGCACACGGTGTTCTTCTCCACCGAACTCGACGGCACCGCCGAGCTGACCCTCGACGGCCACGACGAGGCCTGGGTCGAGGCCCGCCACGCCGAGCTCGGCCGGATGGGCCGCACCAGCTACCACGTGGCCGTCGAGGCCGTCGTCGAGCGGTACCAGAAGGACGGCGGCGAGGGCCCGGCCCTGGTCGTGTTCCAGACGGACGGCGCGCCCGACAACGTCCGCCCCGCCCGCCAGGCGATCGCGGACGCCGCCGCCACCGCCCCCGGCGTCCACTGGCAGTTCGTCGCGTTCGGCGACCACGACGCCAAGGCCTTCGACTTCCTGCGCAAGCTGGACGCCGAGAACGCCGGCTTCTTCCACGCCGGCCCCGCCCCCGCGGAGCTGACCTCGGCCGCCCTCCTCAAGGGCGTCCTCGACCGGTTCTGAGCGGTACGAGGAACGACGAAGGGCCCGGGATCCGCGAGGATCCCGGGCCCTTCCCGCTACGAGAGCGGCAGCGTTAGCGCGCGGCGTCCGGGTGGACCGCCTCGGCGACCGGCTTCGCGTCCGCGGCCTTCGTCTCGACCGGCTTGCGCAGGGCGATGTTCAGCTCGCGCAGGCGGCTCTCCTCCAGCACCGTCGGCGCGCCCATCATCAGGTCCTGGGCGTTGCCGTTCAGCGGGAAGGCGATGGTCTCGCGGATGTTCGGCTCGTCGGCCAGCAGCATCACGATGCGGTCCACGCCCGGGGCGATGCCACCGTGCGGCGGGGCGCCGAGACGGAACGCGCGCAGCATGCCCGCGAACTCGCGCTCGACGGTCTCCGCCTCGTAACCGGCGATCTCGAAGGCCTTCAGCATGACCTCGGGCTCGTGGTTGCGGATGGCGCCGGAGGACAGCTCGATGCCGTTGCAGACGATGTCGTACTGCCAGGCGAGGATGTCGAGCGGGTCCTTCTCCTCCAGGTCCTTCATGCCGCCCTGCGGCATGGAGAACGGGTTGTGGGAGAAGTCGATCTTCCCGGTCTCCTCGTCCTTCTCGTACATCGGGAAGTCGACGATCCAGCAGAAGCGGAAGACGTTCTCCTCGAACTGGCCCGCGCGCTTGGCCGCCTCGACGCGGACGCCGGACATGATCTTCGAGACCTCGTCGAACTCGCCCGCGCCGAAGAACACGGCGTGCCCGCCGGCCAGGCCCAGACGCTCGGTGAGGACCTTGACGTTGTCCTCGGTGAGGAACTTGGCGATCGGGCCGGTCAGCGAACCGTCCTCGGCGACGCGCACCCAGGCCAGGCCCTTCGCGCCCAGCGAGACCGCGTAGTCGCCGAGGCCGTCGAAGAACTTGCGCGGCTGGTCGGCGGTGTCCGGGACGGCCAGCGCACGCACGTGCTTGCCGGCGAACGCCTTGAACTCCGAGCCCTCGAAGACGTCGGTGATGTCGACGAGCTCCAGCTTGGCGCGCAGGTCGGGCTTGTCGTTGCCGTACTTCAGCATCGACTCGCGGAACGGGATCCGCGGGAACGGCGAGGTGACCTCGCGGCCGTTGCCGAACTCGGTGAAGAGCTCGGTCATCAGGCGCTCGATCGGCTGGAAGACGTCCTCCTGCTCGACGAAGGACATCTCGACGTCGAGCTGGTAGAACTCGCCCGGCGAACGGTCGGCGCGGGCGTCCTCGTCGCGGAAGCAGGGCGCGATCTGGAAGTACCGGTCGAAGCCGGAGATCATCAGCAGCTGCTTGAACTGCTGCGGGGCCTGCGGCAGGGCGTAGAACTTGCCCGGGTTCAGGCGGGACGGGACGACGAAGTCACGGGCGCCCTCGGGGGAGGTCGCGGTGAGGATCGGGGTCGCCATCTCGTTGAAGCCGAGGGCCACCATCTTCGAGCGGATCGAGGCGATCACGGCCGAGCGCAGCATGATGTTGCGGTGCATGCGCTCGCGGCGCAGGTCGAGGAAGCGGTACTCCAGGCGCCGCTCCTCGTTCACACCGTCGTCGGTGTTGATCGTGAAGGGCAGCGGGGCGGAGGCGCCGAGCACCTCGACCTCGGAGACCTCGACCTCGACCTCGCCGGTGGCGAGCTCGGGGTTCACGTTGTCGGCGCCGCGGGAGACGACCTTGCCGTCGATGCGGACGACGGTCTCCTTGGTGGCGCTGCTGAGGGCCTCGTTCGCCGCGGTGCCGGGGCGGGCGACGAGCTGCGTGATGCCGTAGTGGTCACGCAGATCGATGAAGAGGATGCCGCCCAGGTCTCGACGATTGTGCACCCAGCCGCTCAGCCGGACGTCGGATGCGACGTCGGAGGCACGAAGCTCGCCGCACGTGTGGGACCTGTACCGATGCATCAGTCATCCAGTTCTACGCGATTTCCAGGTGGACTCAACCGTGCCAAGGTTACCGTCCGGGAGCGGCGCCCACCGGGCGCGCCCGGTGGGGATGCGGCGGCGGGCACTGGACGGGCGTCCGGCCCGGGTGACCTGTAAAGATGGCCGGGTGCGCACCGAGGACGTCCTGGCCGCCATCGCGACCGGCCTGTGGCGGTGGGACAACGCTTCCGGAACGGTCACCCTCGACGGCGAGGCCGCCCGGCTGCTCGGGCTGCCCGCGGAGCCCGTCGTGCTGCCCGAGGCCGCGGCCCGCGCGCGCTTCCACCCGGTGGACTGGAACGAGATCAACGGCATCGTCAACCTCGCCGTGGCCGAGGGCACCCTCGCGGAGGCCCGGCTGCGGATCATGGACGAGGACGGGCGGGTGCTGCGCACCGTCCGCAGCCGCTCCAAGCCGCTGGAGAACCGGACCGCCGACGGCCGGGTGGACTACGAGCTGATCGGCACCATCCAGGAGATCGCCGAGCCGCAGCCCGGGACCACGGCCGCGCACACCCCGATCACCGGCGACTGGCGGCGCTCGCGGGAGGCCTTCCTGCTGGACGCCGGCCGGGCGCTGGCCGAGGCGCGGTCCACGGCCGAGGTGCTGCGGGTGGCGGCCTCGCTGTCGATGCCGGGCTTCAGCCCCGACGGGCTGGCCGTCTTCGGGATGGAGGGCGAGCGGCTGTCGGTGATCGGGCACCACGGGCACGCGCCCGGCGACGAGGGCCCCTTCGTCGAGATGGCCCTCGACACGGACTACCCGGCGGCCGAGGTCGTCCGGACCGGGCGGGCGATCTACCTTCCGACGCCGGAGGAGTACAAGCGGCGGTTCCCGGTCACCTGGCCGCTGGCCCGGGGCTTCGGCCGGGCCTCCTGGGCCTTCCTGCCGCTGATCGTGGCCGGGCGGACCATGGGGGCGTGGATGGCCGCGTTCAAGCACCCGGTGACCTTCTCGCCGGACGAGCGGTCGGTGCTGACGACGGTGGCCCGGATGCTCGCCCAGGCCCTCCAGCGGGCCGGGGTGGCGGAGTCCGAGCGGGAGCTCACCACCGGTCTCCAGCGGTCGATGATGCCGCAGCTCGGCCCCGAGATCCCCGGCATGACCATCGCCGCCCGCTACGTCCCCACCGGCGGCGGGCTCCAGGTCGGCGGCGACTGGTACGACGTGATCCCGCTGCCTTCGGGCCGGTTCGCCCTGGTCATCGGGGACGTCCAGGGGCACGACGTGCGGGCCGCCGGGCTGATGGGCCAGCTCCGGATCGCCGTACGGGCCTACGCCTCCGAGGGCCACCGGCCGGACGCGGTGCTCTCGCGGGCCTCCCGCTTCCTGGCCGGGCTGTGCTCCTCGCCCGCCCCGGACGAGGCCTCCGGCGCGGACTCCGGCCCCGACGCCGACTTCGGCAGCCCGCGCTTCGCGACCTGCCTGTACGTGGAGTGCGACCCGGGGACCGGGACGCTGGAGATCGCCCGGGCCGGGCATCCCGACCCGGTGGTCCGGATGGCCGACGGGACGGTGCTGATGCGGCCGACGGCCGGCGGGCTGCCGCTGGGCATCGTCCCCGACACCGACTACCCCACGACCCGTTTCGCCCTGGAGCCCGGCGAGACGCTGATGCTGTGCACCGACGGGCTGATCGAGACCGGCGGGCACGACCTGGACACGGGCTGGGCGCGGCTGCGGGCGATCCTGGAGTCCGACGCGCACGACCGGCCCGGCGAGGGCGGCGGCGCGGACGGGGACAACCACCTCGAACGCCTCGCGGACCTGCTGGTCCAGGCCGTCCACGGGCCGTCCTCGCACCACACCACCGGCCCGCTGGCCGACCGCCGCGAGGACGACATAGCCGTGGTGCTGCTGTGCCGGGAGAGCCCGAGCTGCGGCTGCGGGACCGTCGCGGCGCACCCCGTACGGCCCGCGCGGCGCACGGTGCTGACCGTGGCGCAGGCCGAGCCGGCCCGGATCGCGGGGGCCCGCCGGCAGGTCCGGGAGCTGCTGCACGACTGGGCGGACCCGGAGCAGGTGGACTCGGCGGTGCTGATGGTCTCCGAGATGGTGACGAACGTGCTGGTCCACACGGACGGGGACGCGCTGCTGGTCGCGGAGGCCGCGGGCGAGCCGGGCACGCGGCGGCTGCGCGTGGAGGTGGCCGACGCGAGCGACGAGCTGCCGCACAAGCGCCACCCGGGCGAGATGGCCTCCAGCGGGCGCGGCGTGCTGCTGATGGAGATGCTCGCCGACGCCTGGGGTGTGGATCCGCGTGGCGAGGGCAAGTCGATCTGGTTCGAGCTGTACGAACGGTCCAAGCCGGACGGCGACGAGGACCGGGAATCCCCCCGGCCCGCCTCCTGACCGCCCGGCGCCCGGCATCCGAAAGGCGGTCCGGCCATGCCCGCACCGACCCCGAGCACGTCCTTGCTGCCCGATCCGGTGCGGCGGCTGGCCGCCTGGTGCGCGGTCGTCCTGCTGGTGACGGGTGTGGTCGCCGTCGGGGTGTGGCTCTGCGTGGTCTTCAAGACGGCCGTCACCCCGGTGCTGCTGGCCCTGCTCGGCACGGCCCTGCTGGGGCCGCTGCACCGGCGGCTGGTGCGGATGCGGCTGAACCGTTCGCTGGCCGCCGCGCTGACCTGCCTGGCGGTGGTGGCGGTGGTCGGCGGGGCGACGTACGTGGTGGTGGCCGCGCTGATCGAGACCGGCGACCAGATCGTGGGCGCCCTCAAGCGGGCCGGGGAGGGCCTGGCCGAGCACTTCGGGGCGGCCGGGACCTCGCTCCAGGACCTGGCGGCCAACGCCAAGGAGCTGCTGGCCAAGTTCGGCGGCACGGCCGCCTCCGGGGTGATCAGCGGGCTCAGCGTGGTCGGGGAGATGCTCGCGACGGCCGTGCTGGCGCTGCTGCTGATCTTCTTCTTCCTGCGGGACTCCCACCGGGCGGCCGGCGCCCTGCGCTCCCTGGCCCCGCGCTCGACCGGGGACACCGTGGAGGCCATGGCGCGCCGCGCCTACCAGGCCGTCGAGGGGTTCATGCGGGGCACCACCTTCATCGCGGCGATCGACGCCCTCTGCATCACCGTGGGGCTGCTGGTGCTGCGGGTGCCGGGGGCGGTGGGGCTGGGGGCGCTGGTGTTCGTCGGCGCGTACATCCCGTACCTGGGCGCCTTCATCTCGGGCGCCGTCGCCGTGCTGGTGGCCCTCGCCGACCGGGGGTGGGTCATCGGGCTGTGGGCGCTGGGCGTGGTGCTGGCCGTGCAGGTGCTGGAGGGGCACGTGCTCCAGCCCATGATCCAGAGCCGGACCGTGCAGATGCACCCGGCGGCGGTGATGCTGGCCATCACCGCCGGGGCGAGCGTCGCCGGGATCCTCGGGATGCTGCTCGCGGTACCGCTGACGGCGGCCGCGTTCGGGGTCCTGTCGGAGCTCCGGGCCCGGTACGGGGCCCGGCAGGCGGGACCGGGACCTGACGCGCGCCCGGTCCCGGGCCCGGGGGACCCCGCCTAGGACCCCGCCGGACCGGTCAGGGCCGCCGGACCCGTCAGGCCGGTCAGGCCCGTCAGGCCGTCTCCTCCGGGTCCGCCTGCCCGGCGCCGCGGTGGCCGAGGCCGGTCACGTCGGTGCTGGGGATGACGCCCAGGCGGCCCGCCTGGAAGTCGTCGAAGGCCTGCTGGAGCTCGGCGTGGCTGTTCATGACGAACGGCCCGTAGTGCGCCATCGGCTCGCGGATCGGCAGTCCGCCGAGGACGACCACCTCGAAGTTCTCGCTGCGCGAGTCCTGCGCGGCGTCGGCCCGGATCGTCAGCCCGTCGCCGGAGCCGAAGACCACGGTCTGGCCGTTCGTGAAGGGGCGGCGCTCGGCGCCGGCCGAGCCGCTGCCCGCGAGGCCGTACGCCAGGGCGTTGAAGTCGGCCCGCCAGGGCAGGGTGACCTCGGCGCCGGGGCTGACCGACAGGTGGATCATCGTGATCGGCGTGTGGGTGGCGCCGGGACCGGCGTGGCCCTCCAGGTCGCCCGCGATCAGGCGGATCAGGGCGCCGCCGTCCTGCGAGGCGAGCAGCTTCACGGTGCCGCCGCGGATGTCCTGGTACTTCGGCGCGAGCATCTTGTCCTTGGCGGGCAGGTTCACCCACAGCTGGAGGCCGTGGAAGAGGCCGCCGGACATGACGAGTTCCTCGGGCGGGGTCTCGATGTGCAGCAGGCCCGAGCCCGCCGTCATCCACTGCGTGTCGCCGTTGGTGATGACTCCGCCGCCGCCGTGCGAGTCACGGTGGATGAAGGTTCCGTCGATGATGTAGGTGACGGTCTCGAAGCCGCGGTGCGGGTGCCAGGGGGTGCCCTTGGGCTCGCCGGCCGCGTAGTCCACCTCGCCCATCTGGTCCATCATGATGAACGGGTCGAGGTACTCGTACTTGATCCCCGCGAAGGCGCGGCGCACCGGGAAGCCCTCGCCCTCGAAACCGGAGGGCGCGTCCACCACGCCCAGCACGGGCCTGGCCCGGTCACCTCCGGCCGGAGCGATGACGCGCGGCAGCGCGAGCGGGTTCTCAACAGTCACTGCGGGCATGGTCAGGACCTCCTTCTGCGTCGAGTTTAGTTGAATCTCGAACTTCCTGCCACCCGCACAGAACAGCGCACCCCCCGGGAGCATTCCCGGGGGGTGCGGAGGCGTTCTCTCGGCTCGGCTCGGCCCGGCCGCCTGCGCGGCCACGGCGCCTAGCCGTACATGCGGCGCATCGCGAAGTCGACCATCTGCTCGACCGCCTTCGCGTCGAAGACCATTCGGTGGTCGCCCTCCATGTCGAGGACGAAGCCGTAGCCGGTCGGCAGCAGGTCGATCACCTCGGCGCCGGTGATCACGAAGTACTTGGACTCCTTGCCGGCGTACCGGCGGAGCTCCTTGAGCGTGGTGAACATGGGGATGACGGGCTGCTGCGTGTTGTGCAGGGCCAGGAACCCGGGGGTGTCGCCGCGCGGGCAGTAGACCTTCGAGGTCGCGAAGATCTGCTGGAAGTCCTCGGCGGACAGCGACCCGGTGGTGAAGGCCCGCACCGCGTCGGCGAGCGAGGGCGGCGAGGGCTCGGGGTAGAGCGGCTGCTCGCCGTACCCGCCGGCCATCTGCTGCGGGGCGGCGTACTGCTGCTGCCCCGCGCTCACGTTCTGGTCGTAGCCGTACATGGGCCGAAGCCTACCGAGCGGCCCCCGCCCCCAGGCACCCTCCAGCCGAACTGGCTTGACGCTGGTCACAGTCGCCGGAGAAGGGTTGATTCTTATTACCGGTGGGTAGCATCATGAGGTTACCGATTGGTATGTACGAGGAACCTGTCTCCCCGAGCCTTAACGGAGCCGTCGCCATGGGGCACTACAAGTCGAATCTTCGCGACATCGAGTTCAACCTCTTCGAGGTGCTCGGCCGCGAAAAGCTGTACGGCACCGGCCCGTTCGGCGAGATGGACACCGAGACCGCCAAGAGCATCCTGTCCGAGCTGACCCGCCTCGCCGAGAACGAGCTGGCGGAGTCCTTCGCGGACGCCGACCGCAACCCCCCGGTCTTCGACCCGGCCACCAACACCGCCCCGGTCCCGGCCTCCTTCAAGAAGTCCTACGAGGCCTTCATGGACTCGGAGTACTGGCGCCTGGGCCTGCCCGAGGAGATCGGCGGCACCACCTCCCCGCGCTCCCTGATCTGGGCCTACGCGGAGCTGCTGCTCGGCTCGAACCCGGCCATCTGGATGTACTCCTCCGGCCCGGCGTTCGCCGGCATCCTGCACGCCGAGGGCAACGAGGCGCAGAAGAAGATCGCCCAGATCGCGGTCGAGAAGCGCTGGGGCTCCACCATGGTGCTGACCGAGCCCGACGCGGGCTCGGACGTCGGCGCCGGCCGCACCAAGGCCGTGCAGCAGGAGGACGGCTCCTGGCACATCGAGGGCGTGAAGCGCTTCATCACCTCCGGTGAGCACGACATGGAGGAGAACATCCTCCACTACGTCCTCGCCCGCCCCGAGGGCCACGGCCCGGGCACCAAGGGCCTGTCCCTCTTCCTCGTCCCGAAGTTCCACTTCGACTGGGAGACCGGCGAGCTGGGCGAGCGCAACGGCGTCTACGCGACGAACGTCGAGCACAAGATGGGCCTCAAGGCCTCCAACACGTGCGAGGTGACCTTCGGCGACCAGCACCCCGCCAAGGGCTGGCTGATCGGCGACAAGCACGACGGCATCCGCCAGATGTTCATGATCATCGAGTTCGCCCGCATGATGGTCGGCACGAAGGCGATCGCCACCCTCTCCACCGGCTACCTCAACGCGCTGGAGTACGCCAAGGAGCGCGTGCAGGGCCCGGACCTGGCCAACTTCATGGACAAGACCGCGCCCAAGGTCACCATCACGCACCACCCCGACGTGCGCCGCTCGCTCATGACGCAGAAGGCGTACGCCGAGGGCATGCGCGCCCTCGTGCTGTACACCGCCTCCGTCCAGGACGCGATCCAGCTCAAGGAGGCCGCCGGCGAGGACGCCTCCGCCGAGATCGGCCTCAACGACCTGCTCCTGCCGATCGTGAAGGGCTACGGCTCGGAGAAGTCGTACGCGCTGCTCTCCGAGTCCCTGCAGATCTTCGGCGGTTCCGGTTACCTGCAGGAGTACCCGATCGAGCAGTACATCCGGGACGCCAAGATCGACACCCTCTACGAGGGCACCACGGCCATCCAGGGCCAGGACTTCTTCTTCCGCAAGATCGTCCGCGACCAGGGCGCCTCGCTGAACGTCCTCTCCGAGACGATCAAGAAGTTCCTCGCCGAGGGCGTGGGCGGCGAGGAGCTGGCCCCGGCCCGCGACGCGCTGGCCAAGGCCGCCGTGGACCTGGAGGGCATCGTCGGCCAGATGATCGTCGACCTCACCGCCACCGGCGAGGACGTCAAGAACATCTACAAGGTCGGCCAGAACACCACCCGCCTGCTGATGGCCTCCGGCGACGTGGTCGTCGGATACCTGCTGCTCAAGGGCGCGGCCGTGGCCGCCGAGAAGCTCGCGGGCGCCTCCGCCAAGGACGTGCCCTTCTACACCGGCAAGATCGCCGCCGCGAAGTTCTACGCGGCCCAGGTCCTGCCGGGCGTCTCGGTCCAGCGCGCGCTGGCCGAGTCGGTCGACAACTCCCTCATGGAGCTCGACGAGGCCGCCTTCTAAGGCGGCCCCCACGCTGTACGCGGTGTACGTACGCACCGGTGGCCGGACCCCTCCTGTCGAGGGTCCGGCCGCCGGTGCGTCCGGGCCCGGCGACGGCCGGGCGCCGGCCGGGTTCCCCGGTTGTCGGTGGTTCGTGGGACGCTCGTAGACATGAGTCCACAGGAGCAGCACAGCGGCCGGGGGTACACGGTCCCCACCGGGCGCCCGTACGCCCTCAAGGAGCTCCAGGCCAATGTGGGCGCGCTCGGCGACCGGATCAAGGACCTCTACGACGGGGCCCACCCCGCCGAGTACGACCCCGTGGCCGACGCCCTCTACGTCGCCTTCCAGACGGCCGCCGGCCTCGCCCCCGCCAAGAGCTACACCGGCTGCCCCGAGCACCCCAACGGCGCCCTCGACCCCGAGGCGCCCGAAGGCTGGGGCCGCTGCCTGATCTGCAACGACCGCCGCCGCCTCGGCCACCGCCTGCGGGGCGGCCCCCCGGCCGCACCCGCCGCCCCCGTGGAACAGCGGCGCCTGGGCTACCCCGTCCCCGAACCCCCGTACACCCTCGACGTACTGCGCCGGCACCTGCGCGGCATCGACGAGCAGCGCTTCCACCTCACGCTCGGCTCCCCCGACCAGGACTTCGTCCGCCTCGCGGACGACCTCCACCGGGCGTTCATCGTGGCCCGCGAACTCTCCCGCCCCCGCAACGCCTCCGGATGCGCCGAACACCCCGGCGCGCCGATCGACCCCGATGCCCCGCCGGGCGAGGCCTGTATCTTCTGCGCCGGACGCAGAAGACGCGCTCAGCGCCCGCCGCAGACCCCCGAGATGCTCCCGCGCATCCGGCGGGGCGAGCGCCGGCAGCTACAGCGCCGATTCGAGCGTCCCCCGGGCTGAGGACGACGGGACCGCGGGCCACGCACCCCGCGGCCCCGCGCCCCCCTCGGCTATCCGCCGCAGTCCGGCCATGGCGAACACGACCGTCGTTAAGGTGAACCACATGAGCTCTCCCGCCCGCTTCGACCGCGGCCACACCGACGATCTGATGACCTTCCTGACGGCCAGTCCGTCGCCGTACCACGCCGTGGCCAACGCGGCCGAGCGGCTGGAGAAGGCGGGCTTCAGGCAGTTGTCGGAATCGGACGCCTGGGACTCGGGCACGGGCGGCCGGTTCGTCCTGCGCGGCGGCGCGCTCATCGCCTGGTACGTGCCCGAGGGCGCGACCGCGCACACCCCCTTCCGCATCATCGGCGCGCACACCGACTCCCCCAACCTCCGCGTCAAGCCCGTCCCGGACACCGGCTCCCAGGGCTGGCGGCAGGTCGCCGTGGAGATCTACGGCGGCACCCTGCTCAACACCTGGCTCGACCGCGACCTGGGCCTGGCGGGCCGGCTCTCGCTGCGCGACGGCACCGACCGGCTGGTCAACGTCGACCGCCCGCTGCTGCGCGTCCCGCAGCTCGCCGTGCACCTGGACCGCTCGGTCAACTCCGACGGCCTCAAGCTCGACAAGCAGCGCCACATGCAGCCGATCTGGGGTCTGGGCGACGCCCGCGAGGGCGACCTGATCGCCTTCCTGGAGGAGGAAGAGGGCCTGCCCCAGGGCTCGGTGGCCGGCTGGGACCTGATGGTCCACTCGATCGAGCCGCCCGCCTACCTGGGCCGCGACCGCGAACTCCTCGCGGGCCCGCGCATGGACAACCTGCTGTCGGTGCACGCGGGCGTCGCCGCCCTCGCCGCGGCCGCCACCGCCGGCAAGCTCGACCACATCCCGGTGCTGGCCGCCTTCGACCACGAGGAGAACGGCTCCCAGTCGGACACCGGCGCCGACGGCCCCCTCCTGGGCAACGTGCTGGAACGTTCAGTCTTCTCGCGCGGCGGCTCCTACGAGGACAAGGCCCGCGCCTTCGCCGGCACCATCTGCCTCTCCTCGGACACCGGGCACGCCGTCCACCCCAACTACGCCGAGCGCCACGACCCTTCGCACCACCCCCGCGCCAACGGCGGCCCCATCCTGAAGGTCAACGTCAACCAGCGCTACGCGACGGACGGCAGCGGCCGCGCGGTCTTCGCCGCCGCCTGCGAGCGGGCCGGGGTGCCGTGGCAGACGTTCGTCTCCAACAACTCGATGCCGTGCGGCACGACGATCGGCCCGATCACCGCCGCCCGCCACGGCATCCAGACGGTCGACATCGGCGTGGCCATCCTGTCGATGCACTCGGCCCGCGAACTGTGCGGCTCCGACGACCCGTTCCTCCTGGCCAACGCCCTGCTGGCCTTCCTGGAGGGGTAACTCCCACTGTTAGCAGACCGAGTTCAGCCGAAGGCCCTGCCGGCGCATCGCGCGGCAGGGCCTTCACAGCTCAGGAATTAACTGAGTAATGTACTTAGTTATGGACCTCACCATTATCAAGCACGCCGTCGAAGCGGACGACGGCATCAAGCGGCTCTCCATGGCCTTCATCAAGAAGCACGCCGCCCCGGGCCGCACTCGGCTCAGCTCTGAACTCTGCGCCGATATCAGCAAAGAGCTGGACAAACTGGGACTTGTTACGCTTCCAAAGCGGCTTCCGCGATCGGAGAACGAGTTCGTCTTCATCATCGAGAAGGACGGTCCCCTCGGTCAGGTCGTCGGCGTTGCGGGGACCGTCGCCTCCCTCGATCAGGTCGGCAACAATCCTCTGCCGCATATTTTTGAGAGGTACCCGCAGGCCAGAGCGCAGCTGATGAGCTGATCCAATAATCTGCGTGTGAAATAAGCGACTTGGGAGCTACCGTTGGACTCCTGCACCCCCTGGGGAGACCGGGAGATGCGGCGAGCCACCCTGCCCCCAGGGTGGGGCATCCAACTCGCACCAGTGCAACGGAGTCCTGATGAACGGGCGCAACCATTCCGGTGACGACAACAACGGGTTATCGGACGACGGCTTCGCGGGCTACGACGCGATAGCCATATCCGGGCGCGGCCACGCCATGGCCGCCGGTTCCATCCACGTGGCGCCCGGCACGCTGGACCGGATCTACTCCGGATACGCGTCCCTCCTCGCGGACTGGGGCTATTCGCCCGGTTACCCGCCCGGCCCGAGGAGGTTCACGACCCGCTGGAGGGGCGACGCCTCGGGTGCGCGACACCGGCCCGACTTCTTCAGGGACTTCGTCCGCTTCCTCGCCGCGACGGCCGGGATCGCCGTCAGCACGGCCACCGGCCCCGGCCTGACGCCCCGCGAACTGACCGGGGCCGTCCTCGCCGAGCGGAACTCGCGGTACAAGCACGCGAACACCACCGGCATCGCCGTCATCCGCGGTGACCACGCCGGACCCCCGTACACCGAGCTCACCGGTCTCGCCATCCCCCGAGCCGTCGACCCCGGGCTCCTCGAGCTCCTGCCGCACATCGCCCGGATGATCGCGCACCTTGCCCGCGACCGGCACTTCCCCAACCCGCACCGCATGGGGTTGGGCGCCACCCTCGACCGGATGCTCCCCGGGGTCACCCACAACAGCTTCTGACGCCATATCACTTTCGCGCGACGCGCCCGGCCGGGCTTTCGGATCGAAATATCCAGACCCGGCCGGACGCGTCGCACGCGTGCATTCACCATGTCCCACCTGCCATGGAGGCGACCACTCATGTCCCAGCACACACCGCGATCACTCACAGTCACATGGGGATCGGAGGAGATCCTGGTCTCCAACACCGGACAGAGCCTGCCGGTACCACCGGCGGAAGACGTCGTGCAGAAGGTCGTGGCAGCGGGCCTCGCCAACCCGTCGACCCTGCTGACGGAGGATGCCTGGCGGGCCGTCGGGCGGGCCGCGACCGACGCGGAAGGCGTCGCCGTGCAGCTGCACCCCACACGTCAGGATCCCGGCGGGGTCCTGATGGTCGAGAACGTCGAGGGCGCGACCTTGCGCTCACTCGTCACCCGGGTCCACCTGAGCGAGCTGCTGCCCGGCATCCAGCCGCGTACCGGAATGGAATCCTCCGATGTACCGGACCCGCAGGTCCAGGGGGTGACGAAGGACGGCCGCCCCTGCGCGACGGTCGGATACCGGTTCAAGGACCTCACCCACCTGCGCCAACACGTGTGGCAGACGATCGACGGGACGCTGTCCCTGAACAACTACGTCGGATCGATCCTCGCACGGACGATCACCCGGAACCTGATCGCCCATCCGGTCGAAATCTCCTTCGAGGACGGGACGGATTCCTTCCACACCCTGGTGGTGCGCGACGGCATCACACGCCTGGCCAGTGCCTGGTCCGTACTCGCCGGCCCGGGCGCCGAGACCTCCGAAGCCGCTTCACTCGCCGTGACAGCGCTCTTCGGCAAGACGGAAGCGCCCGCCCCGGCAGGCATCCCCATCGGTCAACACCTGCCATCCGTCCGCGACAAGTGGCGTCAGTCGCTCCGCGAGGAGTATGCACGGGCGATCGAGGTCCCCGAACCCGGACCACGCGCCGCCCAGATCGGTCAGACGTTCGTCGCGCCCGCCCAGATCACCGTCGGCGTCGAGGGGCACCCCGGACACCTGCTCGCCGCCGAGGACATCTTCGACGACGCGATCAGGAGCGTCCTGGCCAGCGTTCACGTCGAGTTCAAGCAGTGGGACGACGCGGCCCAGAACGTGGAGGTCATCACAAGGGCCCTCAAGCGCGTCATCCAGCTCGGCAACTCGCTGATCCCCCAGGACGACCTCCAGGCCGTCTACGGTCTCGCCATCGGCCGGACACCCTCGGCCGACCTCCCCGAACTCTTCCCCGGCTCGACGCTCCCGCCCGGCACTCCTTTGTGGCGGAGCATCTACGTCATCCACGCCCTCACCCGGCCCGAGCTGCTGGAGCGCCTCAAGGACCAGGCCAAGGCCATCAAGGGCGGCAAGCGCATGGGAATGAAAGGCTTCGCCGACCTGCTCGGCCCGATGGTCGACCTGCCCTGGCGCAGTTACAAGAAGTACGTGTCCACGCAGGCCCGGAACGCCTGGGCCAACGGTGGTGTCCTCACCTCCGACGTCGTCGGCGAATGGGATCCCGTACCCACCGACGACTTCACCACCCTGGTGGCACCCGCACTGGCCGGCGACACCAACGCCCGCTGCACACTGGCCGTGGCAGGCGGCGTCGCGCTCATCGCGGACAAGCTGCTGACCCGCAACGTCGGCTCCGCGCTGAACAGCCCCAAGGAGAAGGGCGGCGTGCCCTTCAGGGCTGACGTCAGCCTGATCATCGACGGGCTCTCCCGGCAGAACAACGAGCTCGGCCTGTGGACCCTGGCGCTCGCCGCGAACCGGTTCAGGAGCGACGCACTGCCCGAGAACGCGGTCACCCTGCGCAACCTCACCCGCAAGGAGAAGCCCGAGGGCGAGGGGGGCAGCCCGTACATCCACTTCAAGGTGGACCTGGCCAGCGAGGACAAGATCGCCCGGGACGCCGACGGGGTGCCCGAGCTGCTGTACCAGTGGGACGTCGTATGGGCGGCGGATCCGGAGCGGGCCCGGAAGAGCACGCAGCCGTCGGCGGCCCAGCCCCTTCCGGAACCCCGCACCGAGCCGGCCGGGGGCACGCCGGACGGCGCCTGGGCCGCAGCGGTCCCGACCCCTTCCGCTGCCCCTGCCGACACCCGTCCGGCGAGCCAGCGGGCCGCCGACCACCGGTCGGTGCTCCGGCAGAGCGTCACCGCGGCGCGTGACGCCATGGACCGGCTGCACCAGCTCGAACCGGAGGTCGGCGGACACACCCCCGTCGTCTCCCTGACCGTCCTCGACGAACTCCACATGCAGCTGATCGGCCTGCAGACGGACATCGAGAACCTCCGCCGGAGGATCACGCCGGAGGATGATCCCGAGTCGGAGCAGGAGTTCGCGGAGGAGCTCGGGTAGCCCCGTCAGCCGTCCATGCCCGCCAGCACCAGCGGCAGGCGGGCCGCGCCGGAGGGCGTGACGGTGACCGGCACCCCCCAGTCCTGCTGGTGGACGTGGCAGGCGGGGTACTCGTTCGCCGGGTCGTCGTCGCAGGACGCGGCCATCGCCGAGACGTGCAGGACCCCTTCGGTGACGTCGGGGTTCAGCACCAGGTCCCGGAACAGGTCCGTCCCCGCGCCCTCGCCCGCTGCCAGGAGCTCCGGCGGGGTCGAGGAGACCAGCAGGCGGGTGGAGGGCCCGTAGCGGGTGTCCAGCTTCTGGCCCGCCGGGGCCTGGAAGACCACGTCCAGGCGGAGCGTGCCCGGGGCGACCTCGGTGGCGGCCCGCCGCGTGCGGTGGGCGACCGCGTCGACCCGTACGGCCTCCTCCGGCAGCCGCAGCCGGGTCAGCCGGTGCCGGGCGGACTCCACGACCACGATGTCCTCGCCGACGAGGACGGCGGCGCTGGGCTCGCGCAGGTCGGTGGCGAGCGTCGTCACCTGCCCGGTGGCCGGGTCGAACCGCCGCAGGGCGTGGTTGTACGTGTCGCAGACCGCGACCGAGCCGTCCGGCAGGGCGGTCACCCCGAGCGGGTGCTGGAGCAGCGCCTGGGCGGCGTCGCCGTCCCGGTGCCCGAAGTCGAAGAGGCCGGTGCCGACGGCGGAGCGGACGGCGTACCCCTCCCCGTCCTCCTCCACGTAGCGCAGCGCGCTGGTCTCGGAGTCGGCGATCCACAGCCGGTCCCCGGCGGCCGCGAGCCCGGACGGCTGGGCGAACCAGGCCTCGGCGGCGGGCCCGTCGACCAGCCCCTCGTTGGTGGTCCCGGCGGCGACCCCGACGGTGCCGGCCTCCGGGTCCCAGGTCCACAGCTGGTGCACGCCGGCCATGGCGATCCACACCCGGCCCCGCCACCAGGCCACGTCCCACGGCGAGGACAGGTCGACCTCCAGCGCGGGCCCCGAGGTCGGGGACCCCTGCCACCACTGCCGCCCGGTCCCGGCGACGGTCTCGACCGCCCCCGTGGCGGGGTCGAACACCCGCAGCGCGTGGTTGACGGTGTCGGCGACCACCACCCGCCCGTCGGGCAGCAGCGCCAGCCCCTGCGGCTCGCTGAACCCCTCCGGCCCGAAGCCGCGCTCCCCGCTGCCGATCCGCCGCACGACGGTCTCCCCGTCGGCGGCGAGCTCCACGAGCTGGTGCCGCGTCGAGTCGGAGACGAGGAGGTTCCCGGAGGGCAGGAGCACGGCCTTGCCGGGGAAGCGCAGGTCCGTGGCGACGGGCTCGGGCGCCACGTAGGGCCCGTCCCCGCGCCGCAGGGTCCCCTTGGCCCCGTGCTCGGCCTCCAGCTCCTCGACGAGCCGCGCGATGGCGTGCGCGTGCCCCTCACCGGCGTGCTGGGCGACGACGTACCCCTCGGGGTCGATCACGACGAGCGTGGGCCAGGCCCGCACGGCGTACTGCTTCCAGGTGGCGAGCTCGGGGTCGTCGAGCACAGGGTGGTGCACCTCGTACCGCTCGACGGCATCGACAACGGCGGCGTGCTCGGCCTCGTGGACGAACTTCGGCGAGTGCACGCCGACGATCACCACGGTGTCGCGGTGCTTCTCCTCCAGCTCGCGCAGCTCGTCGAGGACGTGCAGGCAGTTGATGCAGCAGAAGGTCCAGAAATCCAGGATGACAATGCGTCCCCGCAGGCCGGCGAGGGTGAGTTCCTTGCCGCCGGTGTTCAGCCAGCCCCCCTTGCCGATCAGCTCGGGGGCACGGACACGGGCACGGCGGGACGCGGGCGCGGGGGTGGGCGCCTGGGCTGCATCGTTCATGCTTCAAGCTTGCCATCCGCCTGTGAACGGCGGATCAAACCGGTGCCTCGAGGAATGGTCCGGTTCACTCCGGATTGCCGACACAATCGTTCAGGAATCGGGCGTGTTAGGTTGCCGCGCATGTCTACGGCAGCGGTCTTATCCAGGAGTAAAGGCGCGAAGGCGGGCGGCGGCGCCGGTGGGCGGCCGGTCGGGCTGCCCTCGCTGACCGGGTTACGGTGGACCGCCGCGCTGATGGTGTTCCTCTACCACGTCTACGTCGTCGAGTACTTAGGCGGGCGGTCGCAGGGGCTGGTGGCCGCCGCCTTCGGGGCGGGGAACACCGGGGTCTCGTTCTTCTTCGTACTCTCCGGCTTCGTGCTCGCCTGGTCGACCGCGGTGACGCCCACCGGGCGGGGGATCGTACGGTTCTGGCGGCGCCGGTTCGCGCGCGTGTACCCGCTGCACCTGGTGACGGCCTGCGCGGCGCTCCTGCTGATGTGGCTGCCGGGGGCCGGGGAGAAGCCGACGGCCGGGCCGGTCGCCGCCAATCTGGCGCTGGTGCAGTCCTGGGTGCCCGAGGTGCGGTACTTCCAGGGGCTCAACCCCGTCAGCTGGTCGCTCGCCGCCGAGGCCTTCTTCTACCTCGCCTTCCCGCTGCTCGTGCGGCCGCTGCGGCGTCTGGGGTGGCGGGGGAGCGTGGCCGTCGCCGCGGTGTGCCTGGCCGCCGTGGTGGCCCTTCCGGCCTGGATGGAGCTCAGCGGGCTGCCCGACGGGACGATCTGGTCGAACTACTTCTTCCCGCTGTACCGTCTCCCCGAGTTCGTACTCGGGATGGCCTGTGCCGAGCTGGTGCGGGCCGGCCGCTGGCGCGGCCCCGGACTGCCCGTGGCGGTGGCGCTGACCCTGGGCGGGTACTTCCTCGGCTCCCAGACCGACTACGCCTTCCACGCGGCCGCGTGCACGATCGTCGGCTACACCGCCCTGATCGCCGCCGCCGCGCAGGCGGACCTGCGCGGAGAGCCCTCGCCCTGGCGGGGTCGGCTCAGCGTCCGGCTCGGCGAGGTCTCCTTCGCCTTCTACATGGTCCACATCCTGGTGATCCGGACCGGCGAGAACCTGTTCGGCGGGCATCCGAAGCTGGGCCTGTCGAACGGCGGGCCGCTCGTGCTCGCCGCCGCCTTCTCCGTGTCGCTGGCCCTCGCCTGGGCCCTGCACTCCTGGGTGGAGGTCCCCGGCCGGCGGCTGCTGCTCAGGTCCCGGCGGCGAGGAACGACGTCAGCGAGCTGACCAGGGCTTCGATGAAACGGTTCTGTACCGCCGTCGGCAGGAGGTCCAGGGAGAGGTACGGGTTGAGGTCCTCCAACTCCACCAGGAGGAGCTCCCCCGAGCGGGTCCGGCAGGCGTCCACGCGCTGGATGCCGTGGGCCAGGGTGTTCCAGTCGATGAAGCGGCGGGCGAAGGCCAGGTCCTCGGCATCCGGCTCGTACGGGACCAGGTCCCAGCGGCGCTCCGGGTCCGGGGCGTGGAGGGCGTACTGGAAGGCGTCGTCCACGAAGTAGAAGGAGACCTCGTGGACGAAGTCGACGCGCGGCTGGATGAGGAACTCGCCGGGCGGGGTGGCGGGCGTCGCGGTGAAGGCCAGGCCTATGGAGTCGGCGCCCTGGCGGGGCTTGACGGCGTACGTGTCCGCCCGGGGCAGGAGGTGGAGGTCGGCCGGGTCGTCGACGGTCGGGATCACCGGGTATCCGGCGGCCGTCAGGTCGAGGAGGTACTGCTTGCCCGCCATGTCACCGCGGCCGGTCAGCGGGTTGTAGACCCGGGTCCCGGCGGCGAGCGCGGCCGCGCGGAAGGAGTCGTGGGCCTCCCGGTGGTGGATCACGGGGCCGCTGTTGCGGACGATCACCGCGTCGAAGCCGGGCATCAGGGCCTCGGCGTCCAGCGGGTGGCACAGGGCGAGCGGGAAGTGCCCGCGCAGCCGCGAGGTGAGGAAGACGTCCTCGTCACCGTAGCGGCGGCCGCGCGCCGGGTACGCCAGGTCGGTCACGTAGAGAAGGGGCATGGCGGCAACCTATCCGGGAAACGATCCCCGCATGAAATACCTCGTTCGGGACAAAATGCTGGCCATCGGGGACGACTACTGGATCGAGGACGAGGACGGCCGGCACGCCTTCCTCGTCGACGGGAAGGCGCTGCGGCTGCGCGACACCCTGGAGCTGGAGGACCCCGACGGGCGGGTCCTGATCACCCTGCGGGAGCGGCTCTTCGGCGGCCTCGGCCTGCCGGGCCTGCGCGACGCGATGACCCTGGAGCGGGACGGGAAGCGGCTGGCGGTGATCCGCCGCAAGCGGCTGTCGCTGCTGCGCAACCACTTCCGCGTGACCATGTCCGAGGGGACGGAGCTGGACGTCAGCGGGCGGATCCTGGACCGCGAGTTCAAGGTCGAGTACGAGGGCGAGCTGCTCGCGCTGATCTCCCGGCAGTGGTACCGGATCCGTGAGACGTACGCGGTGGACGTGGTCCGGGAGGAGGCGGACGCGGCGCTGATGATCGCGGTCGCGGTGTGCGTGATCCGCATGGCCGAGCGGGAGCGGGAGGAGGGCGGGTGAGCCCGGGCGGGGGGCGCCGCCGGGCGCGGCGTCCCCCGTGCCCGGCGTCAGCGGCCCAGGGTGCGGTCCTTCAGGGCCGGGAACTGCTCCCGGGTCTCGGCCACCTTCGCCGGGTCCAGGTCCACCGTCAGGACGGTCTCGCCGGGGCCCGCCTCGGCGAGGACCTCGCCCCACGGGTCCACGACCAGGCTGTGGCCGGACTGCTCGACGCCCGCATGGGTGCCGGCCGTCGCGCAGGCGAGGACGTACGACTGGTCCTCCACCGCCCGTGCCCGGTTCAGCAGGGTCCAGTGCCCGCGCCGGCGGGCGGGCCAGCCGGCCGAGACGACCATCGTGGTGGCGCCCGCGTCGACGAGCCCGCGGAACAGCTCGGGGAAGCGCAGGTCGTAGCAGGTGGCGAGGCCGAGGGTCTGCTCGGGCAGGGCCACCGTCGTCAGGGAGTCGCCCGCGGACATCAGCACCGCCTCGCCCTGGTCGAAGCCGAAGCGGTGGATCTTGCGGTAGGTCGCGGCGAGCTCGCCCGCGGGGGAGAGGACGAGCGCGGTGTTGTAGAGGGAGCCGTCGCCGGCGCGCTCCACGACCGAGCCGGCGTGCAGCCAGACGCCGGCGTCGCGCGCGGCCTTGGACATGGCCTCGTACGTCGGCCCGTCCAGCGGCTCGGCCTCCGTCTCGAACTGCTCGTAGGCGAAGGCCCCGACGGTCCACAGCTCGGGCAGGACGACGAGGTCGGAGTCGGCCTGCTCCCGTACGAGTTCGGCGGCCCGGGTCCGCCGGGCGGACACCGACTCTCCGTCGGTCACCGCGATTTGGATCAGCGAGGCGCGCACAGTACCACCGTCCTGGCATGTCAGCCGGTCAAGTCAAGGCCTACGATCGTCACACGAAAGCGCTGTCGGGGTGCTCATCGGCAGCGTAGTTTTGGGAATAGTCCACAACGCGCCACTGAACAGCCAGCGAGGGGTCCCGTTGACCGTCCATCCCAGTCTTGAGCCGTACGTCGACGCGTGGACACACTCGATCGAGGCGATAACCGAGCTGGTCCTCCCCCTGACGGAGGGCCAGTGGAACCAGCCGACGCCGTGTCCGGGCTGGTCCGTGCGGGACGTGGTCTCCCACGTCATCGGCATGGAGCTGGAGCAGCTGGGCGACCCGCGGCCGATCCACACGCTGCCGCGCGACCTGCGGCACGTGGTGGACGAGTTCACCCGCTACATGGAGGTTCCGGTCGACGTCCGCCGGCACCACACCGCGCTGGAGATCACCTCCGAGCTGGAGTACACCGTCATCCGCCGCCAGCGCCAGCTGCGCAACGACAAGCGGGATCCGGCCACGACGACGGTGCGCGGTCCGCTGGGCGACCAGATCCCCCTGGAACTCTCGATGCGGCTGCGGGCGTTCGACGTGTGGATCCACGAGCAGGACCTGCGGGCGGCGCTGGGCGTGCCGGGCAACTGGGACGCGCCGGGGGCGCATGTGGCGCGGGACATCCTGCTGGCCGGGCTGCCGAAGGCGGTGGCGAAGGGCGCGGGCGCGCCGCCGAACACGGCGGTGGTCCTCGACGTGCACGGCGAGCTGGAGTTCCTGCGGACGGTACGGGTGGACGCGGCGGGCCGCGCCACCCTCGACTCGACGCCCTCGCTGGGCCCGGCGGTGTCCCTGTCCCTGGACTGGCCGACGTACGTCCGGCTCGCGGCGGGCCGGGTGCGGCCGCGTACGGTCGCGGACCGGGTGCGGGCGGACGGCGACCCGGAGCTGGCGGAGGCCATCCTGGCCAACTTCGCCGTCACGCCGTAGCCGGTCGCGCCCGCCGTCGGTCCGCAGCCGTCACGCCGTGACCGTCACACCGCGGCGGGGGCGGCGGCCGCCGGGGTGAGGCGTTCCCGTTCGCGGGCCAGGGCCTTCCCCCGGAGGCGGAGGATCTGGGTGAGGCCCAGGAGTTCGACGACGAACACCGAGGAGAAGGCGATCCGGTAGTCGTCGCCCGTGGCGTCCAGCAGGACGCCCACCGACAGCAGGGTGGTCATCGAGGCGAGGAAGCCGCCCATGTTGGTGATCCCGGACGCGGTGCCCTGCCGCTGCGCCGGGTTGGCCGGGCGGGCGAAGTCGAAGCCGATCATCGAGGCGGGCCCGCAGGTGCCCAGGACCACGCACAGCGTGGCCAGCAGCCACATCGGGGCGTGCTCGCCCGGGTAGAGCAGGACCGAGGCCCACAGCAGCGCGGTGACGGCGACGGTGCCCAGCGCCAGCGGGAGCCGCGCGGCCGGGCGGCGGCCGATGACCTGGCCGTAGACCAGGCCCCAGCCCATGTTCGCGGCGACGATCAGGGTGAGCAGCCCGGCGGCGGCGGTCCGGTCCAGCCCCTGCGCCTCGACCAGGAACGGCATGCCCCACAGCAGCAGGAACACCATGGCCGGGAACTGGGTCGTGAAGTGCACCCACAGCCCCAGCCGGGTGCCGGGCTCCCGCCAGGAGTCGCGTATCTGGCGGCGGACGAACCCGCCGCCCCCGGCGGGGGCGGGCGGCAGGGCGTGGCCCTCGGGGTGGTCGCGCAGGAACAGGGTGAGCGGGACCAGGACGAGCAGCCCGGCCACCGCGCTGCCCGCGAAGGCCGGCACCCAGCCGGCACCGTGCAGCACGGGGGCGAGGACGAGGGTGGAGACGAGGTTGCCCGCCATCCCGACCAGCCCGGCCAGCTGCGCCATCAGCGCCCCGCGCCGGGCGGGGAACCAGCGGGTGCCGAGGCGCAGGACGGAGATGAAGGTCATCGCGTCGCCGCAGCCGAGCAGGGCGCGGGCGGCGAGCGCCATGGCGTAGGTCGGGGAGAGCGCGAAGCCGATCTGGCCGGCGGTGAAGAGGACGGCGCCGAGGGTCAGCACCCTCTTGGTGCCGAGGCGGTCCACCATCAGCCCGACGGGGACCTGCATGCCCGCGTAGACGAGGAGCTGGAGCAGGGAGAACGTCGACAGGGCGGAGGCGTTCACGTGGAAGCGGTCGGCGGCCTCCAGTCCGGCCACGCCCAGGCTGGTCCGGAAGATCACCGCGACGAAGTAGACGGCGACGCCGATGGACCAGACGGCCACCGCCCGCCGCCCGCCGGGCGGATCCAGGACGGCCGCGACCCCGGACGGGCCGGACGGCCCGGACGGCACGGACGGGGAGAGGGGCGAGGGCGAGGGCGAGGGCGAGGGCGCCGACGAGGCTGACGCGTTCATCGGTCCGCCCCCCGCACCAGCGCCTCGACCCGGCCGATGTGCCCGCGCACGGCCGCCGCCGCGGCCTCCCGGTCGCCGGCGCGCAGCGCGTCCAGGATCTCGGCGTGCTCGGCGAGGGTGCGCTCCACCCGGTCGGGGTGGGCGTGCAGCAGGGCCACGCCCATGCGCAGCTGGCGGTCGCGGAGCTGGTCGTAGAGGCGGGAGAGGATCTGGTTGCCGGCGTGGCGGACGATCTCGGCGTGGAAGCAGCGGTCGGCGGCCATCATCGCGGCGAGGTCGCCCCGGGCCGCGTACCGCCGGAGCTCCTCCAGCAGCTCCGTGAGCCGCTCCAGCAGCGCGGGCGGCGCCGGGACGGCCCTGCGGACGGTGAACTCCTCGACCAGCAGCCGGGTTTCGACCACGTCGGCGATCTCCTGCGCGGAGACCGGCAGCACCAGCGCGCCCTTCTTCGGGTACAGCTTCAGCAGCCCCTCGGTCTCCAGCCGCAGCAGCGCCTCGCGGACCGGGGTCCGCGAGACCCCGACGGCGACGGCGAGCTCGCCCTCGGTGAGGAGCACCCCGCCCTCGTAGCGGCGGTCGAGCACGCCTTCTTTGACGTGCCGGTAGACGCGGTCGGCGGCCGTGGGGGGCGGGACGGGGGCGGCGGTGGCTGGCGGCATGCGCACAGGATAGATACATGAGCGATACAACGTTCCCCCCGTCCGTCATGTGGACCGCACCGCCACGGGGGGATGCTCAGGCCGGGCCGATGACCGCCCCCTCGTGCCAGCCCGCGTCGTCGCGCCAGTAGTGCTGGAGCAGGCGGTCGGTGCGCAGGGCCACGACCTCCAGGTTGAACCCGAAGCTGCTCTGGAGCATGCCGGTGACGGCCAGCACGTCGTGCCCGAAGACGGCGCCGCGGGTCCAGGGGGCGCCGGTGGCGTTGCCCCGCCACCAGTGCTCGATCCGCCCGCCCGCGACGGCCACGCACAGTTCGTAGTTCCCGGCGGTGTCCTCGTCGACGGCCCCGTACTGGCCCTCGATCAGGCAGGGCGCGGAGGTCGCCCCGCTGCCGAAGACCTCCCCGGGCTTCCAGGCGAAGCCGTTCGGGTCGTCGCGCCACCACAGCTGCATCCGGCCGTCGGTGCGGGCGGCGACCAGGTCGAGGGTGCGGGCGCGGGTCTGGACGAGGGCGGGGCCGTAGTGGGCGATGCCCGAGCCGAAGCGGCCGCCGTCGTTCCAGGTCCAGGGGGCGCCGTTGATCCGCCACCAGTGGTTGAGGCGGCCGTCGGCGGTGCGGACGACCACCTCGAAGTTGCCCGGCTGCCCGTAGTCGCTCTGGATGAAGGCGGGGGTCGAGCCGAGGGCGGCGTCGCCGGGCCCGAAGGCGCCGCCGTCGCGCCAGACGCCGACGGCCTGCTCGTAGTACCAGTGGCGCAGCCGGCCGCCGGTGGTGACGTGCAGGGTCTCCATGTTCCGGTTGTAGGTGGTGCCGGTGAAGGCGGGCTGGCCGGAGGCGTCGCCGGCGAAGGTCCGGGCGGGGGTCCAGGCGAAGGGGGCGTCGCCCTCCCGCCACCAGTGCCGGAGGCGGCCGCCGGTGGTGGTGGCGGCCATCTCGAAGTTGCGGTGGGCGCGGCCGTTGCCGCTCTCGTAGACGCTGCCGGAGTGCAGGCGGCGCTTGCTCCAGGGGTCGATGTTCGTGCCGCGCAGGCCGCACTTGGCCCAGTAGTCGATGTTGACCTCGCCGTACGCGATCCGGCCGTAGCCGCCGACGTGGTGGCCGGTGCCCCAGGAGTTCTTGAACAGCCAGCAGCCGGCCGCGTCGTCGTAGCCGACGACCAGCACGCAGTGCCCGCCCGCGAGCCGTCCGGCGGTGCGGTGGTAGACCCCGGCGCCGAGCGCGAAGAAGTCCTCGTAGACGTCGAAGCAGGCGGTGAGCGGGCCGACGGTGTCCAGCCAGACCTTCTGCTGTTCGACGTCGCCGAGCCGGACGTAGTCGGTGATCCGGACGGTCCGGCCCGAACGGTCCCAGCCGGGCGTGTACTCGGCCCGCCAGGCCTCGCGCCGCTCGGCGGGCAGGCCGGGGGGCGGGGTGCCGTACGGCCAGCAGGCGGGGTCGGCGAGGCCGCCGTTGTCCCTGACCCAGTCGAGGGCCGTCTCGGGGTCGCCGCCCTGCCCGCAGGCGGCCTTCATGCCGTCGTGGACGTCGCCCTCGGAGCGGGCCGCCCAGACGTCGTGCTCGATGCGGGCCATCGACTCGACGAGTCCGGCCGCGCCGAACGCCCAGCAGGACTCGCACGGGTTCTGGTCCTTGACCCGGGTCAGCCAGGGCCACCCCCACCGGCTCCGCCAGTCCACGGCCACGGGCCGCCCGGCGCCGGCGGCCGTCCCCGGCAGCAGCCCGTGGGCGGCCCGGCGCCTGCTGAGGTGGGGGTTCCCGCTCTCCCGCCCGACGAGCGCCCGCAGGTCGACCGTCCCCGCCTCGGCGGCGGGCGTCAGGTTCGGCCCCGGCTCCAGGCCGAGCGAGGGCCTCGGCAGCGGATCGCCGTCGGCGAGGTGCTCACTGACCGACCACCGCGCCCCGCGCGCCGCGAGCCGCGCGCGCAGCTCCCCCACCGTCTGGACAGACTCCTCCGGCATCCCGGCCCCCCAGCCACTCGGTTGTGAGCCCGGGGAGCGTCTCCCCGCCGCCGACCCCCGTCAAGGGCGTCCGCACGGTCGCGCGGACGCACGGGGGGTCGTACGCCCGGCCGCCGCCCATGCCCCGCCCGGCCGTACGCCCGACACCCCGCCCATGCCCCGCCCGGCCCTACACCCGGCCGCCGCCCGGCACCCCGCCCGGCGGTCCGTACGGCGCCCTGTCCGGCCCCCGCCCGGCCGCCGCCCGGCGCTCCGTCCGTCCCACGCCCGGCCCCGCGCCCGGCACCCCGTCCGGCCCTACGAGGACATGGCCTGGCCGCCGATCCCCGGCGCGCCCGCCAGCTGTCCCTCCCACCACCGCGCGACGTCGTCGGCGGTCATCCGCGCCCACTCGGGCGTCCGCTCCACCTGGGCGCGCCCCAGCCGCCGGGCGAGGGCGACCAGGTCCCGTCCGGCCCCGCCCCGCGCCGCCTGGTAGCCGGCGACCAGCTCCTCCCAGGACCCCGCCCTCCCCCACGCCGCGCCGAAGGCGGTGGCGTCCTGGAGGGCCTTCGCCGCCCCGCTCGTGTTGTGCGGCCGCACCACGCTCGCCGCGTCGCCCGCCAGCAGCAGCCGCCCCGCCGCGGCGGGCTCGGTCACCAGGTCGTAGATGGGCTGCACGAACGTGTCCCCGGGCGCCGTCAGCGCCAGCGCCCGACCCCAGTACTCCGGGAACTCCCGCTCCAGCAACGCCCGCAGATGCCCCGCGAGTTCCTCCCCCAGCGCCCCGGGCGGAAAGCTCGTCGGATCGTCGAACCGCAGCCCGGCGCCGGCCGGGGGCGCCGCGTACAGCACCCAGTTCACCCGCAGCCCCTCCGGCCCGGGGATCCGGTAGATGACGCAACTCCCCCCGGGGAAGCACACGGTGGTCACGGCTCGGGGATGGGACCCGGCCCCGGCCGGCCCCTCCAGCAGCCCCGCGTCGAAGTTCCCCCGCCAGCACACGTACCCGGCGTAGTCCGGGCTCGCCCCCGGGCTCACCGCCTCCCGCACCACCGACCGGTACCCGTCGGCCCCGACCACGAGGTCGAACCGCTCGCCGCCCCCGCCGGAGAACCGCACCCCCACCTTGTCCGCGTCCGCGCCGACCGCCTCGACGGCCACCCCCTGCCGGTAGTCCACCGCCCCCGGCACGGCCTCCCGCAGCCCCCGCCACAGCAGCCCCCAGTGGTACGAGTGGAACGGGAACGGCTGCTCCCAGATCAGCCGCCCGCCCGCCCCCGCCGAGGCGTCCCGCACCACCCACCGCCGCCGCTCCAGCCGGTGCGCGGGGATCCCCGGCGGCAGGGCCCCGGCGGCCGTGAGTTCCGCGGCCCGGTCGTCGTGGACGCACAGCCCGACCCCCCGGTCCGCGAGCCGCCCGCCCGTCCGCTCCAGGACGACGACCTCCCCGGCCCCCGCCCGCACCGCCGCCGAGGCGAACGCGCACCCGGCGATGCTCCCCCCGACCACCGCGACCGACCCACCGCGCATAACGTCCTCCACCCGCCGCCGAGTTGTCCGACCGGCCAGCGTACTGACGCGGACGCCCGCACCGGGGCGGCGCGGCGGATCCGGCCACGGCGCGCCGCCCCTCCCGCCGGGGCGCCGGCCCACCGGGACGCCCCCGGAAAACCCCGGGCCAGCGCCGCCGTCCGGGCATTAGGGTGCTCGCCGCACCGAGCCCGAGGGAGACCATGCAGACCGCCGCCGCACCACCGCAGACCCCCCGCACGCCCTGGCGGATCCCGGCCTTCCGGCGATTCGTCTCGGCCAATCTGATCTCGGCGGCGGGTTCCGCGACGGCGCCGCTGGCGCTGGCCTACTCGGTCATCGAACAGGGCGGGGGCGCGGGCTCCCTGGGCCTGGTGCTCGCCACCAACACCCTCCCCACCATCGTGTTCCTGCTGATCGGCGGGGTCTACGCGGACCGGCTCTCCCGGAGCCGGATCCTCTTCCTCGGCAACCTCCTCGCGGCCGCCGCGCAGGGCGCGCTCGCCGTGACCGTGGCCACGGGGCACGCGACGACGGCGTCCATCGCCGCCTGCGGCCTCGTCTCGGGAACGGCGGCCTCGTTCATCGTCCCGGCCATGCAGGGCGCCATGGCGCAGCTCGTGCCCGCCGAACACCTCCAGGAGGCCAACGCGCTGCTGAGGCTGCCGACGAACGCGGTGAAGGTGCTGGGGCCGGTCACCGCCGGGTTCCTCGTCGCCGTGACGGACGCGGCCTGGGCGCTGGGCTGGGACGCCGCCACCTTCGCCGTCGCGGCCGTCCTCCTCCTCGGCCTGCCGCTGGAGGCCCCGACCGCCCCGGCGAGCGGGGTCCTGGCCGACCTGCGGGCGGGCTGGACGGGGTTCCGGTCCCGCACCTGGCTGTGGACGTACACGGCGGCCGGCGCGGTCCTCGTCGCGGCCTGGCTGGCCGGCTTCCAGCTCCTCGGCCCCCTCGTCGCCGACCGGGAGTACGCGGGGGCCCGGGACTGGGGCCTGATCCAGGCGGCGTTCTCCTGCGGGCTGCTGGCCGGAACCCTGGTCTGCCTGCGCTGGAAGCCGTACCGCCTCCTCGCGGTGGCGGTCGCGGCGTCGGCCGCCCTCGCCCTCCCCCTGGCCGCCCTGGCCCTCACCCTGCCGCTGCCGCTCGTCCTGGCGGCGGCCCTGCTGGCGGGGGTCGGCCTGGACGTGGCGATCGTCGCCTGGAGCACGGCCTTCCAGCAGCACGTCCCGCGGGCCGAGCAGGGCCGCATGAGCGCGTTCAACGGCGTCGGGGAGCGCCTGGCCATCCCGCTCGGCTACCTGATCACGGCCCTGGCGACCCACCTGTGGACCGGCCGCACGGTCCTCCTGGCCTGCGCGGCCCTGATCACGGCGGCGGCCGCCCTCAACCTGTGCGTCCCGGACGTGCACCGCGTCAACCGGCGCACCCCGGAGGCCTAGGTTCCGCACGTCCTCGCGAACTCCGCCCACGCGGTGTCGGTCACCTGGATGACCGGGCCGTCCGCCGTCCGCTTGCTGTCGCGGACGGCGACCGTGCCCGTCACGTTCGTGGCCACCTCGACGCAATCCGAGTTGACCTGGCCTTCGCTGTAACTGGACTTCTTGAACTCGAAGTTACTCACGCCCTACAGACCTCTGCTGATTTCTTCGATCAGGTTGAGGGACGCCTGCGGCGCGAGACTCATGCGCGCCACCCTCTCGAACGTCCGCGTGTACTCCCGGCTGGCTTCCGCTCCCTCTGCCCACACAGTAGCCGCGATGCCTTCGGCGTAGCCGACGTCCAAGGCTCCCGGCTCGGCGAACGAGATGACGTTGAACGCCCCGCCTGCGGCGTGATGTGCTCCCACCCGGAACGGGAGCACCTGGACGTGGACGTGCGGCAGCTTCGCCATCTCCACGAGGTGGCCGAGCTGCCCGCGCATGACGTCGGGTCCGCCGATCTGCTGGCGCAGAGCAGCCTCCCAGAGCACCGCGTGGAACTCCACCGGGCTGTCACCCCACAATCGGGCTTGCCGCTTCAGCCGGGATTCCACCAGCACCTCGATCTCGTCCGGATGAGTCCAGTCGGACGTGACGCCGAGGGCCCGCACGTAGTCAGCGGTCTGGAGCAACCCGGGAACCAGAGCCAGCTGCCACGTGCGAATGTGGGTGGCCACTTCCTCCATCGCGGCGTATTCGCCCAGATTGCCGACGCGGGCCAGCTGCTGCCACCAGCCCTTCGCCTTCCGGCGCTCCCGGTCCAGCCGGGCGATCCGCAGCAGCCCGTCCACGACCCCGGCGTCCTCGACGCCGTAGAACTCGCACAGCACCCGGATGTCCGGGTCCCGCATCGGGACCCAGCCGCTCTCCATCTTCACGATCTTCGTCGCCGTGGCGGTGATCGCCTGAGCGGCCTGCTGCTGGGTCGAGCCCGCCGCCGTGCGCAGCTTGTGCAGTTCGCCGCCCAGCCGGCGCCCCAGCACCGTCGACGTCCGGTTGCCCTGGCCCTCGCGTGTTCCACGGTTCACCGGCACAGTGTCCCGCCCGCGTGCGCCGCCGTCGACAACCTCATCCGTACGGGGAAGATATTCCCCGAACAGCTTGCTCCGGCCCCCGGCCACCCCTACCGTCGGTGACGACCCGCTCACCCCCCGACCAGGAGGTGCCATGGACAGCGAGCACACCCTCGCCCGCTCCGCCGTGCGGAACTACCCGCCCCGTCAGGACTCCGTTCCCGCCGCCCGGCGGTGGGCCGCCTGGATGGCCGTGGCCTGGGGGGAGCCCCGGGTGGCCGCCGACGTGGCGCTCGTGACCAGTGAGCTCGTCACCAACGCGCTGCTCCACGGCGCCGTCCGGGACCGGTACCTGCGGGTCGAGGTGCGGCTCGACGGAGCGGTGCTCCGGGTCGCGGTCACCGATCCGAAGGGTGAGCGGTGGCCCGAGGTGCGGACGGCCGGGGACGGGGAGCAGTACGGGCGGGGGCTGTACGTGGTCAGCGCCGTCGCGCGGCGGTGGGGGGCGTCGCGGCTGGTGGTGGGGAAGACGGTGTGGGCCGAGTGCGCCCTCCCGGGGCCCGACGGGGGCGCCCGGGGCCCCGTATAGGGTCCCCCGTGTGGACGAGTCGTGGACGGCGCCGAGTGTGATCGAGCGCGAACTGTACGAGGCGAAGGCGCGCGGGGACTGGCCCGGCTACATGGACGCCCTCGCCCGGGCCGAGCTGTTCCTGCCGCAGCCCCGCGCCCAGATGGACGCCGACCCCTCCGCCGCCCGCTTCCACCCCTCCGCCGGGAACGTCCTCGCCGTCTACACCCGGGGCATGCTGCCCGCCCCCGACGCCCACACCGTCTACCTCCGCCAGAGCCTCGCCTGGTTCGCCAACGCCTGGGACCCCCGGGACCCCGCCCACCTCGCCGTGAACCCCGGCAGCCCCGTCGAGGCGTACCTCACCACCACCCCCGCCGACCTCGCCCGCTGGCGGGCCCACTGGGACGCGGCCCCCTCCTGGGGCCTGGCCCCGGGCGCCGTGCACGCCCTGCACACCGGCGGCCCGCTGCACGGACCGGTGGCCCGGGGACTGGCGGTCGGCGCCCATCTGGCCGTCTCCAACGGGGAGTTCTGGAACGCCCTCGCCTACCACGGCGACGGCTACACCCGTGAGCGCGAGCGGCTGCGCGAGATGTGGGAGGTCACCGACGCCGCCGGCTGGTTCGACGTGCTCCAGCGGATGCTGGAGGCCGACGTCGTCAGCCCGGTCTGGGAGTTCGCGCTCCGCCTGCGCCGCGTCCTCGCCTCCGACTTCGCCGGGCCCGTCGACGTCGAGCACTGGCGGCACGCCGCCGAGGCCGGTCTGCGCCGCAGCGCCGAGCAGGCCGCCCAGCCGCGCCTGACCCCCGACGGGGTCACCGTGGCCCAGCCGCGCCCCGCCGCCGAGGTCGAGGGCGAGATCGCCGGGGTGCGCCGGCTGATCGGCCGGATCACCCGTTACGAGCAGCGCTTCCGCGCCGACGGCCTGCTCCCCGAGGACGGCTGGGTCCGCTCGGTCGGGGCGTGGGACTACGGGCGGGCCTCCCAGATGGCCCGCTGGGGCGTCGCCACCCGCTACTGCACCGTCCAGGACGCGGAGCGCGCCGTGCTCCGCGCGGGCGAGCAGGCCCTGAGGACGTACGGCTCGTGGGCGGAGTTCTCCGCCGGGTACGCGCTCGCGCGCTGCCTGCACTTCGACGGGGAGGAGTTCGGCAGCTGGTACGCCTCCTCCCTCGCCACCCACCTGACGCTGACCACCGACCCGGCCAGCCCGTTCCTCAACATCCCGTGGAGATGAGCGACTTCTGGTAGTCGGCGGCCGTCACGCCGCACCCGGCCGAAGGAACGGCGGGGCCGATTAGCCTCGGAATCATGACGATTGAGCTGAACGACGCCGTACGCCGACTGCTCGACTCCCCCCACCCCGCCGTGCTCTCCACCCTCAACCCCGACGGCAGCCCGCAGAGTTCCGTGGTCTGGGTGACCCGGGACGGCGCCGACCTGCTGGTCTCCACCGAGCGCGGCCGCCGCAAGGAGCGCAACCTCGCCCGTGACGGCCGGGTCGGGCTGACCGTCTTCGACCCGGCCAACCCCTACCTCTACGCCGAGATCCGCGGCACCGTCACCATCAGCGAGGACGCCGGCCGGGCCGTGGCCGTGCGGATCGCCGAGGAGTACCTCGGGCCGGGCGCCGGCAAGGAGTACGGGAACGCCGACGACGGGGCGGTACGGGTGGTCCTGCGCATCACCCCGTCCAAGGTGCTCGGCAACGCCGCCAGGGCGTAGGCCGGACGGCGGCGGCGCGGTACGGCGGGCGGGCGGTTCCCGGGCGAGCCGCACGGGCGTCCGGGGCGGGCCCGGGGCGCGGGCTGATAGGTGGTCGTACGACTCCCGCTTGCCGCCCACCGAGAGGGACCCGGCCCATGCCGCACCCGCCGAAGACGCTCCGACGAAGCCTGCGCGCGCTGCTCACCGCCTCCCTGGGCGCGCTGCTCGCCCTGGCCGCCGCCACCGCCCCGGCCCAGGCCGGGGCGGGGCACGTGGGGGACGTGACCGAGTTCCCGCTCACCACCCCCGACAGCTTCCCCGCCGGCCTGACGGCGGGCCCGGACCGGGCCGTGTGGGTCGCCGAGAACGGGGCCGACCGAATCGCCCGTGTCACGCGCGACGGCAAGGTCACCGAGTACCCGCTGCCGACCCCTGACGGCTTCCCCCAGAACATCGTCGCGGGGCCCGGCCGCGCCCTGTGGTTCACCGAGGGGCTCACCTCCAAGATCGGCAGGATCACGACGAAGGGCCGGGTGACCGAGTTCCCGCTGCCCGGCCCGGACCGTTTCCCCCTGGGCATCGCGGTCGGCGGCGACCACGCGCTCTGGTTCACCGAGGCGTTCTCGAACGCGATCGGGCGGATGACGGCCGACGGAAAGGTGACCGAGTACCCGATCCCCACGCCGGACAGCTTCCCGTATTACATCGCCACCGCGGCCGACGGCTCCCTGTGGTTCACCGAGTCGTACGCCGGCAAGATCGGCCGGATCAGCCTGACCGGGCAGATCACCGAGTACCCGCTCGGCAACTCCTTCTCGTTCCCCTCCGGCATCGCGGCCGGACCCGGCGGGATGTGGTTCACGGCGGCCGGGCTGAACGCCGTCGGGCGGATCAGCCGCAGCGGTGAGATCAAGCTCTTCCCGATGCCCTCCGCCGACAGCCTGGTCTACGACATCACCCGCGGCCCGGACGGGCACATGTGGTTCACGGACCAGGCGCACGGCGTCGGCCGGATCAGCCGGAGCGGTGCGATCACCCAGTATCCGGTGCCCGGCGCGGCGGACAAGGTCCCGTTCAACATCACCACCGGGCCCGACCGGAACATCTGGTTCGGCGAACTGCTGGCGGGCTCCGTAGGCCGTGTCCAGGCCCTCCCGGGCCGGGGCTCCGGCCACACCACGCTCCCGGTCCCGGCGAAGACGCACCCCGCCCCGCACCCGGCCGCCCCGGCGGGCCACCGCCCCCTGCGCCTCGCCCCCGGGCTGGACCGCCTGCTCCAGAAGAAGGGCCTGCTCCAGAAGAAGGGCCTGCGGTAGCCCGCCCTACCCCCGTCGCGACCGCCCCGGCAGCCGCAGGGCGGCCGCGAGGGACAGGGCGATCAGCACCGCCGCCACCGCGTACGCGGTGCGGAAGCCGCCCGGGGTGGTGCCCGACGTGCCGAGGACCACGGAGGTCAGGGCCGTCCCGACCGAGGCGCACAGCTGGGAGTTGATGCTGAGGGCCGTGCTCGCCGCCGCCATGCGCGCGGCGGGCAGGTCCCGGCCGGCGGTGGTCATCGTCGGCATGAGCACCATCCCGGCGCCGACGCCCATCACCATCAGCGAGCCCACGACCTGCCAGGCCGGCGCCCCGGGGGCCCCCGCCCGCAGGCCGGTGAGCAGCATGCCGAGGGCCGCGACCGCCACCCCGGCGGGGATCAGCCGGCGCGGGGAGACGGTGTCCACCCGCCGGGAGGCGATCTGCATGGTCACGCCGACCGCGAGGCCGACGGGCGCCACCAGCAGCCCCGCCGCGCTCGCGCTCAGCCCGCGCGCCTGCTGCCAGTACACCGGGGCCAGCAGCATCGAGCCGAAGTAGCCGCAGGTGAAGGGGGCGAGGGTGCCGATGGCGGCGGCGAAGGTGCGGTCGCGCAGCAGCCGCAGGTCGAGCAGCGGCTCCGGCACGCGCAGCGCGCGGCGGACGAACGCGGCGACGAGGACGGCGCCGCCCAGCAGGGGCAGCAGTACCCCGGCGGAGCCGAAGTCGCCGCTCTCACCGCCCCGGGACAGGCCGTACAGGAGCAGCGCGAGGCCCGGGGAGAGGCTCAGCAGCCCCGGGAGGTCGAGCCGCGGGGGGGGGGGCGCGCGCGGGGGGGGGGGGCGGCGCGGCGCGTCCGGCGCGCGGGTGGTGGGTGGGGGTGGGGGAACCGGGATTGATCGGCAACGAGCCACGGTGGTG
>NZ_JBFBGN010000024.1:0-66947 GCF_040684675.1 Streptomyces sp. NPDC089915
CCCGGGGAACGGGCGAAGGGCGGGTAGGGGACGGCCCCGCGCAGCGGCACCCGGAACGCCGAAGGGGCGCCGCGGCACGCGCGACGCCCCTTCGGGTACGGGTTCAGCTCTTGTCGGCCTCCGGCGCCGACTTCGTCAGCCCCACCGGCTTCGCCTCGGCCTCGGCGGCAGCCTCCGGCTTGGCGTCCTTCGGCCCCGCGGGGGCCTCAGCGGCGTCCCCGGCCCCGGCCCCGGCCCCGCCGGCAGCCGCCGGCTTCGCGTCCCCGGCCGCGTCGGCCGGAGCCGCCCCGTCCCCGGAACCCCCGGAGGGCTCCGGCTCGACGACCTCCTCGCGGCCCGGCCGCAGCTTCGCCGAGAGGACGAAGTAGACCACCGCGAGGACGAAGACCACGATGGCCGTCCACACGTTCAGCCGCAGGCCCAGGATGTGGTGCGCCTCGTCGACCCGCATGTACTCGATCCAGACCCGCCCGGAGCAGTACGCGGCCACGTACAGGGCGAACGCCCGCCCGTGTCCGAGCTTGAAGCGGCGGTCGGCCCAGATGACGAGGGCGGCGACGCCCAGGCACCACAGGGACTCGTACAGGAAGGTCGGGTGGTAGAGGCCGGCGGCCCGGTTCGGGCCCTCGCTGATCTTCAGCGCCCACGGCAGGTCGGTGGGACGGCCGTACAGCTCCTGGTTGAACCAGTTGCCCCAGCGGCCGAAGGCCTGGGCGATGGCGATGCCGGGGGCGAGGGCGTCGGCCCAGGCCGGCAGCGGGATGCCGCGCAGCCGGCAGCCGATCCAGGCGCCCACCGCGCCCAGCGCGATCGCGCCCCAGATGCCGAGGCCGCCCTCCCAGATCTTGAAGGCGTCGACCCAGTCCCGGCCCTCGCCGAAGTAGAGCTGGTAGTCGGTGATCACGTGGTAGAGGCGACCGCCGACGAGGCCGAAGGGCACCGCCCACACCGCGATGTCCGCGACCGTGCCCGGCTTTCCGCCGCGCGCGATCCACCGCTTGTTGCCGAGCCAGACGGCGACGAAGACGCCGATGATGATGCAGAACGCGTAGCCGCGGAGCGGGATCGGCCCGAGATGGAGCACGCCGGTCGACGGACTGGGGATGTAAGCAAGGGTCATGGCAAGGCTGACGCTACCCTGCCGGGCGGTGGCCTCCGCAACCCGCCCGGCAAGCTGAAACCAAAACCACACACGGCGGTCGCCGCGGCTCAGTCCTCCGTCGTCCCCTTGGACACCGTCTTCGATCCGGCCGCGCCCGAGGCGCCCGCCTTCGGCGAGGAGCCGGACTTCCCCGAGGCCGAGGCCGAGGCCGACGGAGAAGCGGAAGCGGAAGCCGACGGCTTCGGGGTCACTCCCGCGTTGGCCTCGACCTTCTCCTTCAGCTTCTGCGGGGTCAGCGGGTTGGCCTGGTCGCCGAAGATGTCCTTGCCGTCGAGCAGGATGGTCGGGGTGCCCTTGAACTTTCCGGTCCGGAAGGCCTCGTGCGACTTGGCCACCCAGCTGTTGTGGGTGCCGCCCTCCACGCAGGAGCGGAACGCGGGGGTGTCGAGTCCGTCGACCTTCTTCGACAGTTCCAGCAGCTTGGCGTTCTTGCCGTAGGCGTCGTCCATCTCCTGCGGCTGGTTCACGAAGAGGACGTCGTGGTAGGCGCCGAACTTCCCGGCGTCCTGCGCGCACGCCGCCGCGTTCGCCGCGTTCAGGGAGCCGGTGCCGCGCATGTTGCCGTCGATCAGGGTCACCAGGTGGTACTCGATCTTGAGCAGGCCCCGGTTCTCCAGGTCGTGCAGAGTGTCCCGGTAGTTGTCCTCGAACGCCTTGCAGGCGGGGCAGCGGAAGTCCTCCCAGACCGTGAGGGTGGACTTGGCGCCGTCCTTGCCGGTCTGGATGGCGAGCGCGTCCTTGCCCGTGGCGCCCGAGGGGGCGGCGACGGGGCCCTTGGCGGACTTGTCGCCCTTGCCGGTGTTGGCCGCGATCACGCCGACGACGGCGGCGAGGCCGAGCACGCCGACCACCGCCCCGCCGACCACGAGGGCGCGCCTGCGCTTGTCCTTCCTCTTCTGCTGCTCGCGCTCCGCCTGGAGTCGCTCCCGGGCCGATCGTTTCGTCACATCGCGGTTCGCACCGTCGTTCTTCTCGCTCACGTTCCGCCAAACGAAGCGGGGAGGCACTCGCGTGCCTCCCCGCTCCCGATTCCACCCGATCGGGCTACAGAACCCCGATCCGGGCCCGTCCCGCGTCAGGACCTGCGTACGCCTTCCGCAAGGTCGCCCGCCAGCGCCCGCACGGCCTCCAGGCCCGCGGGCAGGTCCGGGGCGTCCAGCAGCAGCTTCACGAAGGCCGAGCCGACGATCACACCGTCGGCGAAGCCCGCGACCTCCTTGGCCTGGACGGCGTTGGAGACGCCGAGCCCGACGCAGACCGGCAGGTCGGTGGTGGCGCGGGTGCGGCGCACCAGCTCCTGGGCCTCGTTGCCGACGGACTCGCGGGTGCCGGTGACGCCCATGAGGGAGGCGGCGTAGACGAAACCGGAACCGGCCGCGGTGATCGTGGCGAGCCGCTCGTCCTTGCTGCTGGGGGCCACGACGAAGACGGTCGCCAGACCGTGCTTCGCCGCGTGCTCGCGCCACAGCGCGGACTCCTGGACCGGCAGGTCGGGCAGGATGCAGCCCGCGCCGCCGGCGGCGGCCAGCTCGGCGGTGAACCGCTCGACGCCGTAGCGGTCGATGGGGTTCCAGTACGTCATGACCAGGATCGGGACCCCGGTGGCCTCGTGGGCCTCGCGCACGGTCCGCATCACGTCCGCGATCTTGACGCCGCCGCGCAGGGCGATGTCGTCGGCGGTCTGGATGACGGCGCCGTCCAGGACCGGGTCGCTGTGCGGCAGGCCGATCTCGACGACGTCCGCGCCGCCGGCGATGACGGCCTTGACGGCCTCGATGCCGCCGTCGACGGTCGGGAAGCCGGCCGGGAGGTAGGCGACGAGGGCGGCGCGGTCCTCGGACTTGGCCTTGGCGAGCGTGTCGCTCAGCAGCTGGACGCGTCCGGAATTCTGATGGGTGGTGCTCACTTGTTCTCCCCCTCGGTCTCCGTGCCGTCGTACAGCCCGAAGTAGCGGGCCGCCGTGTCCATGTCCTTGTCGCCGCGGCCGGACAGGTTGACCACGATCAGGCCCTCCGGGCCCAGCTCCCTGCCCAGGTCGAGGGCGCCCGCGAGGGCGTGCGCCGACTCGATGGCCGGGATGATGCCCTCGGTGCGCGACAGCAGGCGCAGGGCCTGCATGGCGGCGTCGTCGGTGACGGCGCGGTACTCGCCGCGGCCGCTGTCCTTGAGGTAGGAGTGCTCGGGGCCGATGCCCGGGTAGTCCAGGCCCGCGGAGATCGAGTAGGGCTCGGTGATCTGGCCCTCCTCGTCCTGGAGGACGTAGGAGCGGGAGCCGTGCAGGATGCCGGGCTCGCCCGCGGTCAGGGTGGCCGCGTGCTCGCCGGTCTCCACGCCGTGCCCGGCGGGCTCGAAGCCGACCAGGCGGACGCCGGCGTCGGGGATGAAGGCGTGGAAGAGGCCGATGGCGTTGGAGCCGCCGCCGACGCAGGCCGCGACGGCGTCGGGGAGGCGTCCGGCGCGCTCCAGGATCTGGCGGCGGGCCTCGACGCCGATGACCCGGTGGAAGTCGCGGACCATGGCCGGGAAGGGGTGCGGGCCGGCGACGGTGCCGAAGAGGTAGTGGGTGCGGTCCACGTTGGCGACCCAGTCGCGGAAGGCCTCGTTGATGGCGTCCTTGAGGGTCCGGGAGCCGGACTTCACGGAGATGACCTCGGCGCCGAGCATCCGCATGCGGGCCACGTTCAGGGCCTGGCGCTGGGTGTCGATCTCGCCCATGTAGATGGTGCATTCGAGGCCGAAGAGGGCGCAGGCGGTGGCCGTGGCGACGCCGTGCTGGCCGGCGCCGGTCTCGGCGATGACGCGGGTCTTGCCCATGCGCTTGGTCAGCAGCGCCTGGCCCAGCACGTTGTTGATCTTGTGCGAGCCGGTGTGGTTGAGGTCCTCGCGCTTGAGGAAGATCCGGGCGCCGCCGGCGTGCTCGGCGAAGCGGGGGACCTCCGTCAGCGAGCTGGGGCGGCCCGTGTAGTTGACCATGAGGTCGTTGAGCTCGGCGGCGAAGGCGGGGTCGCCCTTGGCCTTCTCGTACTCGACGGCGACCTCGTCGACGGCGGCGACGAGGGCCTCCGGGATGAACTTGCCGCCGAAGTCGCCGAAGTAGCCCTCGGCGTTGGGGACGCGACCCTCCGGGTCCGGGATGAAGAACGAGCTGGTGGACATGCCACTACTCCTACGTGGTGCGGTATGCGATGCCGACGGGTGGCTGGGATGCACCGTATTGCGCCGTCGGTCCGTCGCCCGCGCACCCCGCTGGAGGGGGTGGGGGTACGGACGGAGCGGCCCTGGCCGGGAGCCGGCGGGCGGCTCGGGGCAGGGGCCGTACGCGGTCGGCCGCGCCCGGCGCCCAGGGGGCCGGGCGGGCGGAGCCGTCGTTACGACGCGGCTCCGCCGCGCCATCGCATGCCGTTGACCTGACCGGGCTCGGAGCCGATCACGTAGCGCACCCGCCGCCCGTGGACGCGCCGGGCCGGGGCGCGGCAGCCGCGGGGGCGGCAGCCGCGCGCCAGGGGCGCGTGCGCCGTCGGCACGCCGGCCGGGCCGTGGCCCGGTCGGGTGCGGACGGAGGGGCGGGAGGGGGCCATGGGAGGGGTCAGCTCCGCCCGTGGCGCAGGGCCGGGTGGGCGCCGGCGGCGACGAGGTCGGCCACGGCCGCCTTCGGGTCGCGGCCGGTGACCAGGGACTCGCCGACGAGGACGGCGTCCGCGCCCTCGTTGGCGTAGGCGATCAGGTCGTGGGGTCCGCGGACCCCGGACTCGGCGACCTTCACGATGTGGGCCGGGATCTCGCCGACGACGCGCTCGAAGGTGGAGCGGTCGACCTTGAGGTCCTTGAGGTTGCGCGCGTTGACGCCGATGATCTTGGCGCCGGCGGCGACGGCCCGCTCGATCTCCTCCTCGTCGTGGACCTCCACGAGCGGGGTGAGGCCGATGGACTCGGCCCGCTCGATGAGGGAGACGAGGGCCTCCTGGTCCAGCGCCGCCACGATCAGCAGCACGAGGTCGGCGCCGTAGGCGCGGGCCTCCCACAGCTGGTAGGCCGTGACGATGAAGTCCTTGCGCAGGATCGGGATGTCCACGCGGGCGCGGACGGCCTCCAGGTCGGCCAGGGAACCGCCGAAACGGCGCTGTTCGGTGAGGACGGAGATGACCGCCGCACCGCCCGCCTCGTAGTCGGCGGCGAGCCCGGCCGGGTCGGCGATCGCGGCCAGCGCGCCCTTGGAGGGGCTGGAGCGCTTGACCTCGCAGATCACCTTGACGCCGTCGCCGCGCAGGGCCGCGACGCCGTCCTTGGCCTGGGGCGCCTTGGCGGCACGCTCCTTGAGCTCGTCGAGGCTCACGCGGGCCTGCCGTTCGGCAAGGTCTTCGCGGACCCCTTCGATGATCTCGTCGAGCACACTCACGCGAGCGGCCCCCTTCCGGGTCGATGACGTTCGGCCGCCTTGCGGACACGTACCACTGCAAGGTCAGCACTCAAATGGTATCCGCAGGTCGCCACGGCCTCCGCACGGACTTCTCGGCGTCCCAGGGTCTGGACACTCGGAATATGGGGTTCCTCCAGTCGCGCTGCGGGCCCTTCCAGGGCTCACGGCGCCAAAGCGGATCCGATCGGTAGGTTCCGGACAATCGAGAAGCCCAGCACCAGGGTGCCGATCGCCCACCACCAGCCCGGCCGCAGGACGATCCGGGGCGCCGGGCCGCCGCGGAAGGCCCGCAGCAGCCACAGCGCCGTGAAGACCGCGAAGACCAGGTAGCCGGTGACGGCCACGGCGTTGTCCCCGAGGGCCGTGAGCAGGTCCCCGCGCGCGAAGGCGTGCGCGCTGCGCAGCCCCCCGCAGCCGGGGCACAGCAGGCCGGTCAGCCGGAACAGCGGGCAGACCGGGTAGTGGCCGGGCTCGTTCGGGTCCACGGCGCCCACGTACGCGAAGGCGGCCACGGCCCCGGCCAGGGTGAGCGCCGGAGCGGCCAGCCGCCGGGCCCGGGAGGCCCGTGCGGGGGCCGGGCCCGGCGGTGCCGGCGGCCACGGCGCGGCGGCCGGGCCGGGGGGAGTGCTGGAGGCGTCCACCCGCTGATTCTCTCCGCTCATGACAAAAGGCGCAGCCCGACCGGGCCGCGCCTTCCGTGCGCCAGGGGGCAGGCTCAGGCCTTCGCGGCGAGCTGCTTGGCGGCGATGACCTCGGCGAGGTCACGGTAGGCCGGCTTCGGCATGCCCATGCCCGCGGCCTTCATCGCGAGGCCGACGACACCGCCGAGCGCGACGACGACCAGGCCCGCCCAGAACCCGATCGGGTTCGCCAGCACCATGAAGGCGCCGGAGATGCAGAAACCGATGAAGGAAATGACGACACCGGTCCAGGCGGCCGGGGTGTGTCCGTGGCTCGTGCCCGCCATGAGTTGCTCCTCGTTGATCTGTCGGGCGTGACGTCTCGCACGCTCGGTGCCATTGTCCCGCACGCGGGGTGCGGATTCACCGGCGGGTGGCCCGTTCCAGGGGGTGAGCCGCAGGCCGGGCGCGGCCGGGCGCTCAGCCCGTGGGGTCCTCGCCCCGGTCCAGGGCCTTCCACAGGTCCTCCGGCCGGTCGGGGTCCACCGGCGCGGGCGTACGCCTGCGGGGGCTGCCGTCCCGCTCGTAGCGGCCGCCCATCGCGGGCCAGCTGCGGCCGAAGCGCAGCGCCAGCAGCCCGGCGAGCAGGATCAGGGCCGCACCCGCGGCCGTGATGTACGGCCAGGCCGTATGGCTGAGCTCCACCACCCGTGCGGCGGTGTCGGCGGTCGCCACGGCGGCCCGCTCGTCCAGCGCCCGGCGGTCGTCCGCGGCGGCCACCGCCGACAGGGCGGCGCCCAGGCCGCTCAGCGCGAGCAGCGCCGAGACCAGCAGCCGGCCCCGGCCCCGTACGGCGAACACCGCGACGAGGGCGGCGAGGCCGACGATGGCCAGGGCCGCCGGGAGGCCGGTGACGGCCCGCCCGTCGGCGGTCAGCGGGAGCGAACCGCCCCCGACGGCGGCGCTGCCCCGGGCCCAGACGCGGCCGGAGGCGAGCAGGACGACGGTGGCGCCGAGCGCGCCGAGCAGCAGGGCGACGGCCACCGTGCGGCGGCCCGCTCCGCCCTCGGGGGCGTCGGCGTTCGGGGACAGGGGTACGGCACTCACGTACCCCACTATCCCCTACGCCCTCAGCCTCGGTGGAGGCGGTTCGCCGCTCCCACCGCGCGGAGCACCGCGGCGGCCTTGTTGCGGCACTCCCGGTCCTCCAGCTCGGGCACCGAGTCGGCCACCACACCGGCCCCGGCCTGGACGTACGCCGTCCCGTCGCGCAGCAGGGCGGTACGGATGGCGATGGCCGTGTCGGAGTCCCCGGCGAAGTCCAGGTAGCCGACGCAGCCGCCGTACAGGCCGCGGCGCGAGGGCTCCAGCTCCTCGATGATCTGCATGGCACGCGGCTTGGGCGCGCCGGAGAGGGTGCCGGCGGGGAAGCAGGCGGTGAGCACGTCGAAGGCGGTCTTCCCCTCGGCGACCCGCCCGGTGACCGTGGAGACGATGTGCATGACGTGCGAGTACCGCTCGATCGACATGAAGTCGACGACCTCCACCGAGCCCGGCTCGCAGACCCGTCCGAGGTCGTTGCGGCCGAGGTCGACGAGCATCAGGTGCTCGGCGCGCTCCTTGGGGTCGGCCAGCAGCTCGTCGGCGAGGTCGTTGTCCTCCTGCGGCGTGGCGCCGCGGTGCCGGGTGCCGGCGATGGGGTGGACCATGGCCCGCCCGTCCTCGACCTTCACCAGCGCCTCGGGGCTGGAGCCGACCACGTCGAAGCCGTTCTCGAAGCGGAAGAGGTACATGTACGGGGACGGGTTGGTGGCCCGCAGGACCCGGTAGACGTCCAGCGCGGAGGCCTCGCAGGGGGTCTCGAACCGCTGCGAGGGCACCACCTGGAAGGCCTCGCCGGCCCGGATGCGCTCCTTCACGTCCTCGACGGCGGCCTGGTACTTCTCGCCGCCCCACAGGGCCTCGAAGGCCGGGAGCTCGGACTCGGGCAGCGCGGCGGGCGCGTAGGGGGCGGGCCGGGCGAGGTCGGCCTCCATGGCGTCGAGCCGGGCCACGGCGTCCGCGTAGGCCTCGTCCACGCCCGTGTCGAGGTCGTTGTGGTTGATCGCGTTGGCGATGAGCTGGACGGTGCCGTCCCAGTGGTCGAGGACCGCCAGGTCGGAGGTGAGCAGCATGGTGAGCTCGGGGAGGTTCAGGTCGTCCTCGGCGTGGTCGCCGATGCGCTCCAGGCGGCGGACGATGTCGTAGCCCAGGTAGCCGACCATGCCGCCGGTGAAGGGGGGCATGCCGCCCGCCAGGTCGCGGGGGGTGTGCAGGGCCTCGACGGTGGCCCGCAGGGCGTCGAGGGGGTCGCCGTCTACGGGGACGCCGACGGGCGGGGTGCCGATCCAGTGGGCCTGCCCGTCCCGGACGGTGAGGGTGGAGTCGCTGCGCACGCCGACGAAGGAGTAGCGGGACCAGGAGCGGCCGTTCTCGGCGGACTCCAGCAGGAAGGTGCCGGGCCGTTCGGCGGCCAGCTTGCGGTAGAGCCCGACCGGGGTGTCCCCGTCGGCGAGCAGCCGGCGGCTGACGGGGATGACACGGCGGTCGGCCGCGAGCTTGCGGAAGGTCTCGAGATCCATGGGGTGGGACCCTAACTGCCTAGTCGGCGTCGCTGAGCAGGACATCGGCGTCGAAGCAGGTGCGCGCGCCGGTGTGGCAGGCGGCCCCGACCTGGTCGACCTTGACGAGCAGGGTGTCGGCGTCGCAGTCGAGCGCGACGGACTTCACGTGCTGGTAGTGGCCGGAGGTGTCGCCCTTGACCCAGTACTCCCGGCGGCTGCGGGACCAGTAGGTGCAGCGGCCGGTGGTGAGGGTGCGGTGCAGGGCCTCGTCGTCCATCCAGCCGAGCATGAGCACCTCTCCGGTGTCGTACTGCTGGGCGATGGCCGGGACCAGGCCGTCCGCGGAGCGCTTGAGGCGGGCGGCGACGGCGGGGTCGAGGGGGGACGTACTCATGGGGCCATTGTGCCGCGCCGCGATGGCCGTTACGGATCTCCGTCCGCCTGATGGGCAGCCGCGGGCCGGGTCCCGGCCGTAGGCTGGCCGGTATGTCTACCCATGCGAAGCGCGAACGTCTGCTCCTGGCCGACCTGTTGGAGGCCGCCGGGCCCCAGGCCCCGACGCTGTGCGAAGGCTGGACCTGCCGGGACCTGGCCGCGCACGTGGTGGTCCGCGAGCGCCGGCCGGACGCGGCGGGCGGGCTGCTGCTGAAGGTCCTCAGGGAACGCCTCGACCGGGCGATGGCCGAGTACACGGCGAAGCCGTACGAGGAGCTCGTCCAGCTGATCCGCACCGGCCCGCCGAAGCTGTCGGTGTACGCGCTGAAGCAGGTGGACGAGGCGGCGAACGCCGTGGAGTTCTACGTGCACGCGGAGGACGTCCGCCGGGCCCAGCCGGACTGGTCGCCGCGGGAACTCGACCCGGTGTTCGCGGACGCGCTGTGGTCCCGGCTGGAGAAGCTGGCCCGGCTGACGGGCCGCCGCTCGCCGGTCGGGCTGGTGCTGCGCCGCCCGGACGGGCGTACGGCGGTGGCGCACAAGGGGGTGCCGGTGGTGACGGTGACGGGCGAACCGGGTGAGCTGACGCTCTTCTGCTTCGGCCGCCAGGCCGCCGCCTCGGTGGACCTGGAGGGCGACAAGGAAGCCGTCTCCCGCCTGACGACGGCCCAGCTGGGCATCTGAATTCTTCACGCGCCGCTCGCGCGGTTCGGCCGTGGCCGGCCTCACCGGCTTCGCGGCGCTGCGGCGGACTCCGTCCGCCGGCGGGCCGGACCGCGGCCGAAGCACCGCCTCCGGTCCGGGGGCGCGGCCCCCGGGCGCGGTACCGCCGGGCCGGTGAAATCGGGCATGGCGCCCCGGGGGAAAAGGTTTCCGCGCTCCGCCCCGTTCCTACGCTCCGTCACGGACGCCGACCGTTTCGGCGTCGTCACCGTGAAAGGAACGGAAACCCCCCATGCGTCTTCGCACCACCGCCGCCGCCCTCGCCGGAGCCCTCGCGCTGGTCCTCCCCGCCGGAGCCCAGGCCTTCGCCGACGACGGCAAGGTCCTCAACTACGTGTACGTGGACCAGAGCCACGCCGAGAAGAACGCCCAGCTCAGGGACACGGGCGCGGACAAATGCCACGCCCTGCCGTCCGCTTCGTCGGAGGTCGTCGAAGCGGTGAACGAGACCGACTCGGTGGCCCTGATCTTCGCGGAGGCGGAGTGCGGCGGCGAGCCGGTCGCCACCCTCCAGCCGGGCGAGAAGGCCGGCGACTTCCACGCCGCCTCCGTGGTCTTCCAGAAGGCGCACAAGCCGGAGCAGCAGCAGGCGGACCAGCAGGAGCAGCAGGGCCGCCAGGAGATGCAGAACGAGCACCCGGACGCCTCCGACTCGGTCGACGACTTCCGCTAGGCCCGCAGACCGGACGGGGGGACCGGGGGCACTCCCCCGGTCCCCCCGTCCGGCACGTGCGCGGCGGCGGTCAGCGGACCGGGTGGCCCGCCTCGCGCAGGGTCGCCTTGACCTCGGAGATCCGCAGGTCTCCGAAGTGGAACACCGACGCCGCGAGCACCGCGTCGGCGCCCGCCGCGATGGCGGGCGGGAAGTGCTCCAGCTTCCCGGCGCCGCCGGAGGCGATCACCGGGACGGTGACGTGCCTGCGGACGGCGGCGATCATCTCGGTGTCGTAGCCGTCCTTGGTGCCGTCGGCGTCCATCGAGTTGAGCAGGATCTCCCCGGCGCCCAGCTCGGCCGCCCGGTGCGCCCACTCGACGGCGTCCATGCCGGTGCCCCGGCGGCCGCCGTGGGTGGTGACCTCGAAGGATCCGCTCTCGGTGCGGCGGGCGTCGACCGACAGGACGAGGACCTGGCGGCCGAAGCGCTCGGCGATCTCCTGGATCAGCTCCGGGCGGGCGATGGCGGCCGTGTTGACGCCCACCTTGTCCGCGCCGGCCCGCAGCAGCCTGTCCACGTCCTCGGCGGTGCGGACGCCGCCGCCGACCGTGAGCGGGATGAAGACCTGCTCGGCGGTCCGCCGGACCACGTCGTAGGTGGTCTCGCGGTTGCCGGAGGAGGCGGTGATGTCGAGGAAGGTCAGCTCGTCGGCGCCCTCGGCGTCGTAGAGCTTGGCCATCTCCACCGGGTCGCCGGCGTCGCGCAGGTTCTGGAAGTTGACGCCCTTGACGACCCGGCCGTTGTCCACGTCCAGGCAGGGGATCACGCGTACGGAGAGGCTCATCGCACGGTCTCCTTGAAGGCCTCGACCTCCACCTCGACGACCATGCCCGGGTCGACGAAGCCGTTGACGATGATCATGGAGGCGGCGGGGCGGACGGCATCGAAGAGGGTCTTGTGGGCGCGGCCCACCTCGTCGACGTCACGGGCGTGGGTGAGGTACATCCGGGTACGGACCACGTGCTCGGGGCCCAGGCCGGCCTCGGCGAGCGCCTTGAAGGCGACCTCGAAGGCCTTGACCGTCTGGTCGTACGGGCCGCCCGCGTCGGCGGCGGTGCAGCCGGAGACCAGCACCAGGCCGTTGGGGAGGGCGACGGCGCGCGAGTAGCCGATCACGTCCTCGTAGGGGCCGCCGGAGGAGATCCGGCGCACGCCGGAGTCGGAGGAGCTCATGCGCGGACCGCCTCCAGGGCCTCTTCCAGGGTGAAGGCCTTGGCGTACAGGGCCTTGCCCACGATGGCGCCCTCGACGCCCGCCGGGACGAGCGCGGACAGGGCCCGCAGGTCGTCCAGGGAGGAGATGCCGCCGGAGGCGACGACGGGCCGGTCGGTGGCCGCGCAGACGTTCTTCAGCAGCTCCAGGTTGGGGCCGGTGAGGGTGCCGTCCTTGCCGATGTCGGTGACCACGTAGCGGGCGCAGCCCTCGGAGTCCAGGCGGGCCAGGGTCTCGTAGAGGTCGCCGCCCTCGCTGGTCCAGCCTCGGCCCTTGAGCGTGGTGCCGCGCACGTCCAGGCCGATGGCGATCCGGTCGCCGTGCTCGGCGATGGCCTTGGCGGCCCACTCGGGGGTCTCCAGGGCGGCGGTGCCGAGGTTGACGCGGGTGCAGCCGGTGGCGAGGGCCGCGGCGAGCGTGGCGTCGTCGCGGATGCCGCCGGACAGCTCGACCTTGATGTCCATGGCGCGGGTGATCTCGGCGACCAGGGCGCGGTTGTCGCCGGTGCCGAAGGCGGCGTCCAGGTCGACCAGGTGCAGCCACTCGGCGCCGGACGCCTGCCAGGCGAGGGCCGCCTCCAGCGGGGAGCCGTAGGAGGTCTCGCTGCCGGAGACACCGTGCACGAGGCGTACGGCCTGGCCGTCGCGGACGTCGACCGCGGGGAGGAGTTCGAGCGTGGGTGCGGTCATCACAGGGTCTCGATCCAGTTGGTGAGGAGCTGGGCGCCGGCGTCGCCGGACTTCTCGGGGTGGAACTGGGTGGCCCACAGGGCCCCGTTCTCCACCGCCGCGACGAAGCGCTCGCCGTGCGTGGCCCAGGTGACCTTGGGGCCCCTGATCCTGGGGTTGGTGACCTCCAGGGTCCAGTCGTGGGCCGCGTAGGAGTGCACGAAGTAGAAGCGGGCGTCGGCGTCCAGGCCGGCGAAGGCCTGGCTGCCGGCGGGCGCCTCGACGGTGTTCCAGCCCATGTGGGGGACGACGGGCGCCTTCAGCGGGCCGACCGTGCCGGGCCACTCGTCCAGCCCCTCGGTCTCGACGCCGTGCTCGATGCCCCGCTCGAAGAGGATCTGCATGCCGACGCAGATGCCCATGACGGGACGGCCGCCGGACAGGCGCCGGCCGATGATCCAGTCGCCGCGGGCGTCCTTGAGCCCGCGCATGCAGGCGGAGTAGGCGCCGACGCCGGGCACGAGGAGGCCGTCGGCGTCCATGGCCTTGTCGTAGTCGCGGGTGATCTCGACGTCCGCGCCGACGCGCGCGAGGGCGCGCTCGGCGGAGCGGACGTTGCCGAAGCCGTAGTCGAAGACCACGACCTTCTTGGTGAATCGAGAGGGGCTCGTTGCGCTCATTCCCAGATTCCTTGGATTCGCAGGATCCCCGCGGCCAGGCACATGGCGGAGCCGAGGGCGAGCAGAATGATCACCGACTTGGGCATCTTCTGCTTCTGGAAGGAGTAGACGCCCCCGGCCAGGAACAGGCCGAGGACGATCAGGATGGTGTTGAGGCCGTTCACGTCTAGAGGGCGCCCTTCGTGGAGGGCAGGATGCCGGCCGCGCGCGGGTCGAACTCGGCGGCGTAGCGCAGGGCGCGGGCCAGCGCCTTGAACTGGCACTCCACGATGTGGTGGGCGTTGCGGCCGTACGGGACGTGGACGTGCAGGGCGATCTGGGCCTGGGCCACGAAGGACTCCAGGATGTGCCGGGTCATCGTCGTGTCGTACTCGCCGATCATCGGCGCCATGTTCTCGGGCTCGGTGTGCACGAGGTAGGGGCGGCCGGAGAGGTCGACGGTGACCTGGGCGAGGGACTCGTCCAGCGGCACGGTGCAGTTGCCGAAGCGGTAGATGCCGACCTTGTCGCCGAGGGCCTGCTTGAAGGCGGCGCCCAGCGCGAGGGCGGTGTCCTCGATGGTGTGGTGGCTGTCGATGTGCAGGTCGCCGTCCGTCTTGACCGTGAGGTCGAAGAGGCCGTGGCGGCCGAGCTGATCGAGCATGTGGTCGTAGAAGCCCACGCCCGTCGACACGTCGACCCGGCCGGTGCCGTCGAGGTTTATCTCGACCAGGACCGAGGTCTCCTTCGTGGTGCGCTCGACCCGTCCGATGCGGCTCATGCCTGCTGCTCCTTCTTCAGTGCGCGAACCGCTTCCAGGAACGCGTCGTTCTCTGCCGGCGTGCCGGCGGTGACCCGCAGCCAGCCCGGTACGCCGTTGTCCCGGACCAGGACGCCCTGGTCGAGGATCTTCTGCCAGGCGGTGTGGGAGTCCTCGAACCTGCCGAACTGGACGAAGTTCGCGTCGGACTCGGTGACCTCGTAGCCGATGGCCCGCAGCTCGGTGACGAGGCGGTCCCGCTCGGCCTTGAGCTGCTCGACGTAGCCGAGCAGGGTGTCGGTGTGCTCCAGGGCGGCCAGCGCGGTCGCCTGGGTGACGGCGGACAGGTGGTACGGCAGGCGCACCAGCTGGACGGCGTCGACCACGGCGGGGTGCGCGGCGAGGTAGCCCAGGCGCAGGCCGGCGGCGCCGAAGGCCTTGGACATGGTCCGGGAGACCACCAGGTTCGGGCGGCCCTCGATCAGCGGGAGGAGGGAGTCGCGGTGGCTGAACTCGACGTACGCCTCGTCCACGATCACCAGGGAGGGCTTGGCCGCCTGGGCGGCCTCGTAGACGGCGAGGACCGTCTCCGCCTCGACGGCGGTGCCCGTGGGGTTGTTGGGCGAGGCGATGAAGACGACGTCGGGGGCGTGCTCGGCGATTGCGCGCTCGGCGGCCTCCACGTCGATGGTGAAGTCCTCCCGGCGGGGGCCGGAGATCCAGCCCGTGCCGGTGCCGCGGGCGATGAGCGCGTGCATCGAGTACGAGGGCTCGAAGCCGATCGCGGTGCGGCCCGGGCCGCCGAAGGTCTGGAGCAGCTGCTGGAGGACCTCGTTGGAGCCGTTGGCGGCCCAGACGTTCTCCATGGCGACCGGGTGCTTGCCGGTGCGGGAGAGGTACTTCGCGAGCTCGGTGCGCAGCTCGACCGCGTCCCGGTCGGGGTAGCGGTTGAGGGTGCGGGCGGCGTCGGCGACGCGCTCGGCGATGCGCCGGACCAGGGGCTCGGGGAGCTCGTACGGGTTCTCGTTGGTGTTCAGCTGGACGGGGACGTCCAGCTGCGGGGCGCCGTAGGGGGTCTTGCCGCGGAGCTCGTCGCGGATGGGCAGGTCGTCGATGCCGATGGTGCTCACTGGTTCGGCACCTTCCATCCGAAGCGGGCCTTGAGGGCGGCGCCGTGCGCGGGCAGGTCCTCGGCCTCGGCGAGGGTGACCACGTGGTGGGTGACCTCGGCGAGGGCGTCGCGGGTGTAGTCGACGATGTGGATGCCGCGCAGGAAGGACTGCACGGACAGGCCGGAGGAGTGGCAGGCGCAGCCGCCGGTGGGCAGGACGTGGTTGGAGCCGGCGCAGTAGTCGCCGAGGGAGACCGGCGCCCAGGGGCCGACGAAGATCGCGCCGGCGTTGCGGACGCGGGCGGCCCAGTCGGCGGCGTCGGCGGTCTGGATCTCCAGGTGCTCGGCGCCGTAGGCGTCGACGACCTTGAGGCCGTCCTCCAGGCTGTCGACGAGGACGATCGCGGACTGCTTGCCGGCGAGGGCGGGCTTGATCCGGTCCTCGACGTGCTTGGTGGCCGCGACCTGCGGCTCCAGCTCCTTCTCGACGGCGGCCGCGAGCTCGGCGGAGTCCGTGACGAGGACGGCGGCGGCCAGCGGGTCGTGCTCGGCCTGGCTGATCAGGTCGGCGGCGACGTGCACCGGGTCGGCCGTGGAGTCGGCGAGGACGGCGATCTCGGTCGGGCCGGCCTCGGTGTCGATGCCGATCTTCCCGGTGAAGTAGCGCTTGGCGGCGGCGACCCAGATGTTGCCGGGGCCGGTGACCATGTTCGCGGGGGCGCACTCGTCCGTGCCGTACGCGAACATCGCGACGGCCTGGGCGCCGCCGGCGGCGTACACCTCGTCCACGCCGAGCAGCGCGCACGCGGCCAGGATGGTCGGGTGCGGCAGGCCGCCGAACTCCTTCTGCGGCGGGGAGGCGAGCGCGATGGACTCGACGCCGGCCTCCTGGGCCGGGACGACGTTCATGACGACGGACGACGGGTACACGGAGCGGCCGCCGGGCGCGTACAGGCCGACGCGCTCGACGGGAACCCACTTCTCGGTCACGGTGCCGCCGGGGACCACCTGGGTGGTGTGCTCGGCGCGGCGCTGGTTGCGGTGGACGATCCGGGCGCGCCGGATGGACTCCTCCAGGGCGGCGCGGACGGCCGGGTCCAGCTGCTCCAGGGCGTCCTTGAGGGCCTGCGCGGGTACCCGGACCTGCGTGAGCTCGACCCCGTCGAACTTCCGCGCGTATTCGATCAGCGCCGCCGTGCCACGATGATGGACGTCCTCGCAGATGGGCCGCACCTTGTCCAGGGCGGCTTCCACGTCGAACTCGGCACGGGGCAGCAGATCGCGCAGGGCGCCACCCTCGGGGAGGGTGTCACCGCGCAGGTCGATACGAGAGATCACCTCCCAATTCTCTCAGACCGGCTCCCGTCACCGTCCGCCCGTATCAGTGGCTGATACACGCCCCGGACGTCGGCGCCTGCCTCTAGCGTTCCCTTACACGTGGATGACGGCGGGGGGCTGCCATGGCAGAGGCGCGGGTACGGGCGTACGCGGACGGGCGTCCGGACGATCTCACGGAGCCCGAGCGGCGCATGTGGGAGACCTTCCGGGCGGGCACGGTGTGCGATCTGAGCGCGCACTCGGCCGAACGGGACGATCCGCACGAGGGCCCGGCCTGGGGTCCCGAGCGGCGGGTCCGGGCGGAGGTGGTGGCCCACCTGCTGCTCGCCGGGCCCGCGCCGGTGCCCGGCCGGGTCGGCTGCCTGAAGCTGCGCGGCGCGCGGATCACGGGCCGGCTGGACCTGTCCGGGGGCACCGTCTCCCCGTACGTGGAGATCCGCTCCTGCCGCTTCGACGGCGAGATCCAGCTCTCCGAGACCCGTTTCGGCACCCTGCGGCTGGACAACTGCGCGATCCCCCGGCTGGAGGGGGCGCGGCTGCACACCGAGGGCGATCTGCACCTGGCGCGCTGCCGGGTGGCGCGCGGGATCCGGCTGACCGACGCGCAGATCGGCACCGACCTGCTGATCAGCAGCACGGTCGTGCAGCGGGACGGGCGGGGGCGGGCGATCGCCGCCGACGGGCTGGCGGTGGCCCAGGACTTCCAGGCGGAGCTGCTGGAGACGAACGGCGAGGTCAGCCTGCGCGGGGCCCGGGTCGGCGCGTCGATGAGCCTGCGCGGGGCCCGGCTGCGCAACCCGTACGGCCGGCGCGCCCTGAACGCGCCGACCCTGACCGTCGAGCGCACCCTCTACCTGACCTCCGCCGCGCTGGGGCCCGCGACCGGGGACGCGGACCGCCCGTACGACTGGAGCCGGACCCCCACCCGGGGTGTTCCGGCGCGGCCGTTCGAGTGCCGGGGCGGGCTGCGGCTGGACGACGGCCGTTTCGGGGACTCCGTCGACTTCTACGCGGCCCGCTTCGAGCTCCAGCCGGAGCAGGAGCTCTCGCTGCGCCGGATCCAGACGCCCGAGCTGCGCTTCGTCGGGGACGCGCCGGAGCAGGGCCGGGTGGTGCTGTCCGGGGCGAAGGTGGTGCGGCTGGTGGACCGCTCGACGAGCTGGCCGGGGCCGGGCCGGCTGCTGATGGAGGGCTTCGCCTACGAGACCCTCGCGCCCCGGGGGCACTTCCCGCTGGAGCGCCGGCTGGAGTGGGTCGGGGCGGCCAGCCCGGACTACTCGCCGGAGCCGTACGAGCGGCTCGCGGCGGTGCTGCGGGCCCGCGGGGAGGACGCCGACGCCCGCGAGGTGCTGCTGGCCAAGGAGCGGCGCCGGCGGGGCACGCTGTCGCCGGCGGGGCGGGCCTGGGGGCACCTCCAGGACTGGACGGTGCTCTACGGCTACCGGCCGGGGCGGGCGGCGCTGTGGATGGCGGTGCTGTGGGCGGCGGGCACCCTGCTGTTCCTGCGGCACCGCCCGGAGCCCATCAAGGCGGACGAGCACCCGGCCTGGAACGCCGCCCTGTACGCCCTCGACCTCCTCCTGCCGGTGATCGACCTGGGCCAGGAGGGGCAGTGGAAGACGGAGGGCGTCTGGCAGTGGGGGTCGGCCGCGCTGGTCCTGCTGGGGTGGATCCTGGCCACGACGGTGGCCGCGGGCGCGTCCCGGCTGCTGCGCCGGGGGTGACGGCCCGGCCGCCGCGGCCACTACCCTGTGGGTCGTGACCACCGTTCGCCTGCCCCTCTTCCCCCTGAACTCGGTACTGTTCCCGGGCCTCGTGCTGCCGCTGAACGTCTTCGAGGAGCGGTATCGCGCCATGATGCGCGAGCTGCTGAAGCTCGGTGAGGACGAGCCGCGCCGGTTCGCCGTCGTCGCGATCCGCGACGGCCGGGAGGTGGCGCCGACCGCGCCCGGGCTGCCCGATCCGACGTCCCTGCCCGAGAAGGGCCCGGCGGCGGGCTTCGGCGCGGACCCGATCCAGGCGTTCCACCGGGTGGGCTGCATCGCGGACGCGGCGACCATCCGGGAGCGGGAGGACGGCAGCTTCGAGGTCCTCGCCACCGGTACGACGCGGGTGCGGCTGCTGTCCGTGGACGCCTCGGGGCCCTTCCTCGTCGCCGAGCTGGAGGAGCTGCCGGAGGACGCCGGGGACGGCGCGGGCGCCCTGTCGGAGGGGGTCCTGCGGGCCTTCCGCAGCTACCAGAAGCGGCTGGCGGGGGCGCGGGAGCGGTCCCTGGCCTCGACGCCGGACCTGCCGGACGAGCCGTCGGTGGTGTCGTACCTGGTGGCGGCCGCGGCCGTGCTGGACATCCCGGCGAAGCAGCGGCTGCTCCAGGCGCCGGACACGGCGACGCGGCTGGCGGAGGAGCTGAAGCTGCTGCGCGCGGAGACGGCGGTCATCCGCCATCTGCCGTCCCTCCCGGCGGTGGAACTGACCCGCGCCCCGACGAGCCCGAACTGAGGCCATGGCCAAGAAGAAGCAGCAGACGGCGGGTACCCCCGCCATCACCTCCCTGACCGCGTCGGGCGTCGAGTTCACCACCCACGCGTACGAGCACGATCCTTCGCACCCCTCGTACGGGGAGGAGGCGGCCGAGGCCCTCGGGGTCTCCCCGGAACAGGTCTTCAAGACCCTGGTCGCGGAGGTCGACGGGGCCCTGACGGTCGCGGTGGTGCCCGTCTCGGGCTCCCTGGACCTGAAGGCCCTGGCGGCGGCGGTGGGCGGCAAGCGGGCCGCGATGGCGGATCCGGCGCTGGCGGAGCGCACCACCGGGTACGTCCGGGGCGGCATCTCCCCGCTGGGGCAGCGGCGGCGCCTGCCGACGGTGCTGGACGCGTCCGCCTCCGGGCACGGCACGATCTGCGTCTCGGCGGGGCGCCGGGGGCTGGAGGTCGAACTGGCCCCGGCCTCCTTGGCCACCCTCACCGGGGCCGTGATCGCCCCCATCGCCCGGGCGTAACGCGTACGGCTGGGCGGCCGCTGCGCGGAGCGGTCCCCTACCCGCCCTTCCACCGTTCCCCGGGCTCCGCCCGGACCCGTTGCGCTCAAACGCCGCGCGGGCTGGATGTGCGCAGCACAGTCCAGCCCCGCCGGCGTTTGAGGCGAATCTTTCAGCCCCGCCGGCGTTTGAGGCGGAAACGGTGAAAGGGCGGGGCGGGGAGAAAAGCTCTCAGCCCTGCGGCGGCTTCGCGTCCGCGTGGACGTGGGGCGGCGGGTACGTGCCCTCCCAGGGGACGACCGGGGCCGGGTCCCGGGGCCCGAAGGCGGCGGTCAGGCACAGGTGGACGAGGGCGGCGGCCATCGGCCACCCCAGCAGCACCCCGTACGCCAGCAACTGCATCGGCGCGTCGAACGGCACCCCCACACCGGCCTTGGCCGCCGACGCGGCCACGTCGGAGCCCGGCCCCAGCCACAGCCCCATCCGCCAGCCCAGCAGCGCGGCGAAGCACGAGCCGACCGTGAGGCCGACGACCTGCGGGACGCCCCCGCGGCGCCGCCAGAGGAAGAGCGCGAGCGCGCTCAGCGCGCCCAGCCCCAGCGACAGCAGGAAGAAGGTGCCGTCGGCGCCGATCCGCGACTCGCCCTCGGTGTTCTTCAGGAAGACGGCCTGGCCGTTGGAGACGTACTGGACGCGCGGCGCGAGCCAGACCCACAGCAGCGCGAGGAGCGCCCCGCAGACGCCCACCACGAGGGCGACGGCGGCCCCGTCCCGGATGTCCGCCGGGGTGACGGCGGGCTCCTGGTCGGGCAGGTCGACGGGCGGCAGCGGCGGGGTCACGGCTTCGGTCACCCCCACATCGTGCCAGGTGACCCCGGCGACCGCGTCAGCGGACCGCCGCCCGCCGGTACGCCCAGGTCGCGACGGCGAGGGAGACGACCCCCACCGCCCCGCACACGCCGAGGTCGGCGAGGACCGCCGCCCAGTCCGGATGCGGGTCGAAGGTCCGTGCGAAGGCCTCCACCCCGTACGTGGACGGCAGCAGGTTCCGCGCCCAGACGATCACCTCGGGCATCCGCTCGGCCGGCAGCACCCCGAGCAGCAGCGCCGCCGACATGCCCAGCTGTCCGGCCAGGGTGGCCAGCTCCTGCCGGGGTGCCAGCAGGCCCAGCGCCGCGCCGAGCCCGGCCAGCGCCGCCCCGGCCAGCGGCACCACCGCGGCCAGGATCCACAGCCCGCCCATCGGCAGCCCGAACAGCACGCACCCGAAGACGGCCGTCACCAGCGTGCCCGGCAGGGTGAAGGAGGCGTACGCGGCGGCCGCGCCCAGCACCACCGCGGCGGGCGGCACCGGCAGGGTGGCGTAGTGGTCGAGCCCGCCGCTCGCCCGGAGCTGGCCGAAGTACTGGGCCAGGAGGTTGAGCGCGACGAAGGCGACGACCAGGACCGAGGATCCGGCGACGACGGCCCGCGCCTCGGAGCCGCCGTCCACCACGCCCCGCATCAGGACCATGATGCCGACGGACTGGAAGGTGGCCACGAAGAGCAGCGGTATGCGGGCCACGCGGGCCCGGGACAGCTGGGCCCGGTAGACGGCCGCGAGGGCGGGCAGCAGCCGGGCCCGGGGGGCGAGGACGGCGACGGGGGCGGCAGCGGTGGTCACGACTTGACCAGACCCTTCATCCGGCCGCCCAGCGCGAGGTAGACGTCCTCCAGGCTCGGCGTGGCCAACGTGAAATCGTCGAGGGCGGCGAAGGCCGGTCCGCCGGTCACGGCGGCGACGGCGGCGCGGGCCTGGTCCTGGCCGAGCCGCAGCACCCAGCGGCGTCCCGACTCGGCGGCCAGCGGCGCCAGCGCGGCGACCTCGGGCACCTCCAGCGGTGCGGCGGTGCGCCACACCAGTTCCAGGCGGACCTCGTCGGAGACCCTGGACTTGAGGCCGGCCGGGGTGTCGCAGGCGATGACCCGGCCCTGGTCGATGACGGCGACCCGGTCGAGGACCGTCTCCGCCTCGATGACGTTGTGGGTGACCAGCAGCACGGTCGCCCCGTGCGCGGCGCGGCGCCGGTCCACGGCCGCCCAGACGGCGCGGCGGGCGACGGGGTCCATGCCGGTGGTGGGCTCGTCGAGGACGAGCACGGGCCGCTCCCCCACGAGCGCGGCGGCGAAGCAGGCGAGCCGCCGCTGTCCGCCGGAGAGCTTCTTCAGGGGGCGTCCGGCGATCTCGGTCAGCCCGAGCTCCTCCAGCACCTCGTCGCGGGCGGTCCGGGCGGCGCGGGCGGTGAGTCCGCGCAGCCGGCCGGTGGTCTCGGCGGCCAGGGAGACGGTGAGCTCGTCGAGGGCGGTGGACTCCTGGCCCAGGTAGGCCAGGAGGCGCGAGGCCCGCTCGGGGTGGCGTACGAGGTCGTGGCCGAGCAGGGTGACGGAGCCGGAGTCGGGCCGCATCAGTCCGGTCAGCTGGCGGACCAGGGTGGACTTGCCGGCGCCGTTGGGGCCGAGCAGTCCGAAGACCTCGCCGCGCCGGACCTCCAGGCAGATCCCGTCGGTGGCCCGGGTCTCGGGCAGGGCGGGCGCGCCGCGCCGGCCGCGTACCGCGGGGTAGGTCTTGACCAGGTCACGCACCGCGCAGACCACCCCGGAAGCCGACCCTGCGGCCTCTGCCGTGGTGTGCCCTGCCTGTGCTGTGCCCGTACTCACGAGGGAGCAGCCTACGCGGCTTCCGCCCCTACTCGGCCGCCGGGGTCATCGGCGCCACCGATGCGGAGGCTGTCGCTCCGCCCACGTGCTCGGCCGCGGCGCGCACGTCGATCTCCCTCCAGAACCCGGCGCGGATGGCGTAGCGGTCGTGCTCGTCGATCTGGTCGTCCTTGTGCGCGAGGAGCCCGAAGCGGGCGGCGTAGCGCAGCAGCTCCCCGTCGATGCGGTGCGGGACGCGCGGGTACATGGTGGCGAGCTTCTGCAGGTGGACGGATTCCGGGAGGCGTTCCATCCAGCGGCGGGCGAAGACCTGGCCGACCTCGAAGGGGTCGCCGCCGACGGTGGTGATGTCCTCCTCGCGGTCGGCCCAGCGCTGCTCGGCGCTGGTGAGCTGGGCGAGGGTGGGCAGGGAGGCCGTCTCGGCGGGTTCGCCGAGGGGGCCGGGGCGGTCGATCCAGCCCTTGTCGGAGGACCAGCGCAGGGCGCTGCCGGCCGGGCTGGGCGCGCCGTGGGCGTGCGCGGGGGCGCCGTGGCCCTGGCCGGGGGCGCGCAGGCCCGCGAGGTCCTTGGGGGTGGGGACGGCGGGTTTGGCGCCCTCGGTGGCGGGCGCCGGTACGGCCGCTCCGTTCGCGGCGGGCTCGGGGGCGGCCGGGGCTCCGTTGCGGGCGGCCTCGGCGAGTGCGGCCTCGGGGAGCGGGGCGGAGAGGATGGCGGCGATCTCGGGGCGCGGGGCGGGCGCCGGGGCGCAGAGTCCGGCGAGGTCGCGGGCGCGGACGGCGCGGGTGATCCAGGCCCGGTCGAGGACGCGGCGTTCGTCGGCCTCGGCGACGAGGTCCTCGGACTGGTTGTAGTCCCCGTCGGCGGCCTGGACGGCCCACAGGTGGACGGCGACCCCGTGTTCCTTGGCGGACATCAGTCCGGGCAGCAGGTCGCCGTCGCCGGTGACGAGGACCACGTCGGAGCAGGCCCGGTTGCGGGCGAGCTCGGTGAGCTCGGCGTGCATGGCGGCGTCGACGCCCTTCTGGGCCCAGCGGCCGTCGCTGCGGGTCAGGGCGCCGAGGCGGACGGTGACGCGGGGCATGACGCGCAGCCGGCGGTGTTCGGGCTGGGGCACCCGGTCGGGGGCGCCGTCGAACCAGTAGATCCGCAGGAGCGGCTGCTGGGTGTCGGCCTCGGCGCGTTCGCGCAGGCCCTGGATGAGGGCGGAGTGGTCGACGGTGATGCGGGAGCGCGAGGGTTCCCCCGCGAGGAGGCTCGCGGCCGCGCCCAGCAGGTATCCGGCATCCACCAGGACGACGCAGCGGTCCACGCGTTCCACCCTCTTCCGTGGGGGTCCTCGACAGGTTTTCCCCGAGTCTGCCCGACCGCAAGGGCGTTGACGGCCGGAACTGGATCAACGGCGTGGCGTATCTCCCGGGAGGCCCGGCGAGGCGCACCGCTACGCACGGCAATGATCCAAAATGCGCCGTTTGTTGCGGTGTGTGAGGGTGAAGGCGGCCCTGGCCCCTACACCCCCCACGGAGGCATCCCATGGCCAAGAACAAGAACCAGAAGCAGCCGGCGAAGCAGCAGCCGCGCTCGGGCGGGCAGGACATGGCGAAGGGCTCGACGGAGACCTCCGAGGACCGCCCCTCGCAGTCGCCCAGTCCGCTGGACATGGCGCACAAGAGCAAGTCGAAGCGCTTCGGCCACAACTGACGCCTCCGCGCGAGCGGTGATCGCGAAGGGGGCCCGCCCCGGCACTGCCGGGGCGGGCCCCCTTCCGCGTACGGGTGCCGGGCGCTTCGCCCGTCCGGGCTAGCCGGCCAGGCAGGAGGGGCCGAGCAGCACCTTGAGGTCGCCGAAGAGGGCCGGGTCGGGCTGGACCCGGTGGCGGTCCAGGCGCAGCACGGTGGTGGTGCGCGGCCCCTGGAGCTTGATCCGCACCTCGGTGTTGCCCTTGTGGTGGCGCAGGATCTCGCCCAGTCGGGTGACCATCGGCGGGGTGACCTTGACGGTGGGGATGGTGAGGACGACGGGGGCGTTGGTGCCGGCGGAGGAGAGGTCGGGGACCATCATCTCCATCGCGACCAGGCGGGGGACGTCCTCGCGCTTGTCGAGGCGGCCCTTGACGAAGACGACGGTGTCCTCGACCAGCTGGGTGGAGACGAGCTGGTAGGTGGCGGGGAAGAACATGCACTCGATGGAGCCGGCCAGGTCCTCGACGGTGGCGATGGCCCAGGCGTTGCCCTGCTTGGTCATCTTGCGCTGGAGGCCGGAGATGATGCCGCCGATGGTGACGACGGCGCCGTCGGAGTGCTCGCCGCCGGTCAGCTGGGAGATGCCGGCGTCCGTCTTGTCGGAGAGGACGTGCTCCAGGCCGAAGAGCGGGTGGTCGGAGACGTAGAGGCCGAGCATCTCGCGCTCCTGGGCGAGCAGGTAGGACTTCTCCCACTCGACGTCGGAGAACTCCACGTCGAGGCCGAAGCCGGGCTCGCTGCTCTCCTCGTCACCCATTCCGCCGAAGAGGTCGAACTGCCCCTCGGCCTCCTTGCGCTTGACCGCGACCACGTTGTCGATCATCGATTCGTGGTGGGCGACCAGGCCCTTGCGGGTGTGGCCCATCTCGTCGTAGGCGCCGGCCTTGATCAGCGATTCGACCGTGCGCTTGTTGCAGACGACGGCCTCGACCTTGTCGAGGAAGTCGGGGAAGGAGGAGTACTTCCCCTTGGACTTCCTGGTCTTGATGATCGAGTCGACGACGTTCTGGCCGACGTTGCGGACGGCGGTGAGGCCGAAGAGGATCACGTCGTCGCCCTGGGCGGCGAAGTTGGACTCGGACTCGTTGACGTTGGGCGGGAGCACCTTGATGCCCATGCGCCGGCACTCGTTCAGGTAGATCGCGGACTTGTCCTTGTCGTCCTTGACCGAGGTGAGCAGGCCCGCCATGTACTCGGCGGGGAAGTTCGCCTTGAGGTAGGCGGTCCAGTAGGACACCAGCCCGTACGCGGCCGAGTGGGCCTTGTTGAAGGCGTAGCCGGCGAAGGGGACCAGGACGTCCCAGAGGGCCTGGATGGCCTGGTCGGTGTAGCCGTTCTTGCGGGCGCCCTCCTGGAAGATCGTGAAGTTCTTCGCGAGCTCCTCGGGCTTCTTCTTGCCCATCACGCGGCGCAGGATGTCGGCCTCGCCGAGCGAGTAGCCGGCGATGATCTGGGCGGCCTTCTGCACCTGCTCCTGGTAGACGATCAGGCCGTAGGTGACCGCGAGCACCTCTTCGAGGGGCTTCTCCAGGTCCGGGTGGATCGGGGTGATCTCCTGCTGCTTGTTCTTGCGCAGGGCGTAGTTCGTGTGCGAGTTCATGCCCATCGGGCCCGGGCGGTAGAGCGCGGACACGGCGGAGATGTCTTCGAAGTTGTCGGGCTTCATCAGGCGCAGCAGGGAGCGCATGGGCCCGCCGTCGAACTGGAAGACGCCGAGGGTGTCGCCCCGGCCGAGCAGTTCGAAGGTCTTGGGGTCGTCGAGCGGGAGGGCCAGGAGGTCGATGTCGATCCCCTTGTTGGCCTTCACCATCTTGACGGCGTCGTCCATGATCGTGAGGTTGCGCAGGCCGAGGAAGTCCATCTTCAGCAGGCCGAGCGACTCGCAGCTCGGGTAGTCCCACTGGGTGATGGTGACCTGGTCGGTGTGGCGCACCCAGACCGGTACGTGGTCGGTGATCGTCTCGCTGGACATGATCACGCCGGCGGCGTGCACGCCCATCTGGCGGACCAGGCCCTCGACGCCGCGGGCGGTGTCGATGACCTTCTTCACGTCGGGCTCGTTCTCGTACATCCCGCGGATCTCGCCGGCCTCGCCGTAGCGGGGGTGCGAGGGGTCGAGGATGCCGGAGAGCGGGATGCCCTTGCCGAGGACGTCGGCGGGCATGGCCTTGGTGAGCCGGTCGCCCATGGCGTACGGGTAGCCGAGGACGCGTGCGGAGTCCTTGATCGCGTTCTTGGCCTTGATGGTGCCGTAGGTGCCGATCATGGCGACCTTGTCCTGGCCGTACTTCTCGGTAACGTACCTGATCACCTCGACGCGCCTGCGCTCGTCGAAGTCGATGTCGACGTCGGGCATGGAGACGCGCTCGGGGTTGAGGAAGCGCTCGAAGATCAGGCCGTGGGTGAGCGGGTCGAGGTCGGTGATGCCCATGGCGTACGCGACGATCGAGCCGGCCGCGGAGCCTCGGCCGGGGCCCACCGCGATGCCCTGGTTCTTGGCCCACATGATGAAGTCGGCGACCACGAGGAAGTAGCCCGGGAAGCCCATGGAGATGATGGTGTCCATCTCGTACTCGGCCTGCTTCATCCGGTCGTCCGGGATGCCTCCGGGGTAGCGGCGGTGCATGCCGCGCATGGTCTCCTCGCGGAACCAGCTGACCTCGGTGTGGCCCTCGGGGATGTCGAACTTCGGCATCAGGTTCCGGAACTTGAACATGCCCTCGGTGTCGACCTGCTCCGCCACCTTCCAGGTGTTGGCGCAGCCCTCCTGCCAGGCGTCCGAGGAGTCGATGGCGTACATCTCCTCCGTGGACTTCAGGTAGTAGCCGGAGCCGTCGAAGCGGAAGCGGTCCGGGTCGGAGAGGTTCTTGCCGGTCTGGATGCAGAGCAGGGCGTCGTGGGCGCCGGCCTCGTGCGCGTACGTGTAGTGGGAGTCGTTCGTGACCAGCGGCGGGATGCCGAGCTTCTTGCCGATCTCCAGGAGGCCGTCGCGGACCCGGCGCTCGATCTCGATGCCGTGGTCCATCAGCTCCAGGAAGTAGCGGCCCTCGCCGAAGATGTCCTTGTAGTCCGAGGCCGCCTGGACCGCCTCGTCGAACTGGCCGAGGCGCAGTCGCGTCTGCACCTCGCCGGAGGGGCAGCCGGTGGAGGCGATCAGGCCCTCCGACCACTGGGCGATGGTCTCCTTGTCCATCCGGGGCCACTTGGTCAGCCAGCCCTCGGCGTAGGCGTCGGAGGACAGCCGGAAGATGTTGTGGAGGCCGGTGCTGTTCGCCGCCCAGATCGTCTTGTGGGTGTAACCGCCGGAACCGGAGACGTCGTCCCGCTTCTGGTGCGGCTGGCCCCACTGGATGCGCCGCTTGTTGCGCCGGGACTCGGGGGCGACATACGCCTCGATACCGATGATCGGGGTGATCCCGGCCTTCTGGGCGGTGTGGAAGAAATCGTACGCGCCGTGGAGGTTGCCGTGGTCGGACATGGCGATGTGCGTCATGCCCATTTCATTGCAGGCGGCGAACATGTCCTTCAGCCGAGCGGCACCGTCCAGCAGCGAGTACTGGGTGTGGACGTGCAGGTGCGTGAACGGCTTCTTGGACACGGTGGGGGCCTCCGGGAGGAGAGAGGGGCGGCAGCTATGAATCCTACGTCCCGCCGGTGACAGATCCGGGGCACGGAGAGATACGGTCGGGCGTTGCAGAACCAGGAACACGCGTCCGACGTCCAGTCGGTCAGAACCCGTACCACCCCGTGCACCAGGAGGCATCCGCCATGGCGGTTCCCGAGACGACCGACGAGCAGCGCGCCGAGCAGATACTCGATGTGTTCGACACCGCTTTCGGTGAGCTGCTCGCCGCCGACCCCTCGGCCTTCCAGGTCAAGTTCCGGAAGATGGCGGCGTCGGCCTTCGCCTTCTACCGGGGCACGGCCTGCCTCTTCTACGCCGACCTGGAGCGCGACCGCCACGGCGGCCCCTACCTGGACGAGCGCACCGGCCGGGTGTGGATCCACGGCGATCTCCACGCCGAGAACTTCGGCACGTACATGGACTCCAACGGCCGGCTGATCTTCAACGTCAACGACTTCGACGAGGCGTACGTCGGCCCCTTCACCTGGGACCTCAAGCGCTTCGCCGCCTCCGTCGCCCTGATCGGCTACACCAAGGCGCTCAGCGACGAGCAGATCAGCTCCCTGGTGCGCACCTACGCGGCCGCCTACCGCGAGCGGATCCACCAGCTGGCGACGGGGGCGAAGAACGAGGAGGTGCCCTCCTTCACCCTGGACACCGCCGACGGCCCCCTGCTGGACGCCCTGCGCGACGCCCGCGCCCGCACCCGCTTCTCCCTGCTGGACTCGATGACCGAGATCCGCGACCACGAGCGCCGCTTCTCCGAGGGCGGCGGGGCGATCGAGCTGGACGCGGCCACCCGCTACAAGGTGCTGGCCGCCTTCGACGGGTACCTGGAGACCCTCCCGGAGGAGTCCCTGGTGCGCCCGGACTCCTACCGGGTCAAGGACGTGGTGGGCCGCCGGGGCGTCGGCATCGGCTCGGCCGGGCTGCCCTCGTACAACATCCTGCTGGAGGGGCACAGCGACGCCCTGGAGAACGACGTCGTGATCTACCTCAAGCAGGCGCAGACCCCGGCCGTCTCCCGGCACATCACCGACCGGGCGGTCCGGGAGTACTTCCAGCACGAGGGCCACCGCACGGTGATCTCCCAGCGGGCCCTCCAGGCGCACGCCGACCCGTGGCTGGGCTGGACCGAGCTGGACGGCGCCGGGCAGCTGGTCGCGGAGGTCTCCCCGTACGCGGTGGACCTGGACTGGTCGGACCTGGACGACCCGGAGGAGATCGCGGCGGTCGTCGCGGACCTCGGCCGGGCCACGGCCACCATGCACGCCTCGGCCGACGAGGCGGAGAGCGGCCAGTCCCTGGTCCCCTTCTCCACCGAGCGCGCCATCGACGCGGCCATCGCCGCCGACGAGGAGGGCTTCCCCAAGCTCCTGGTCGACTTCGCCCACGCCTACGGGGCCCGGGCCCGCGCCGACCACCAGATCTTCGTGGACCTCTTCCGGAACGGCCGGATCATGCCGTAGCCCCTCCGGGGCCGGGCGGAGGGGGCCCGCGGCCCGTGCGGGCCTGGCCGACAAGGCACCCCGTGATCCCTCCCTCACAGGAACCCATGACAGACTCGCGGCGATGGACATATCAGGGGCGGGACTCCGGGGGCTGCGGGCCGCGCTGTTCAGCGCGCTCGTCGTGCTGCTCTCGGCCGCCTCCCACGTGCTCCTGTCCCGGGTGCCCCTGCCGCCCGCCCTGCTGGGCGGGGCCTTCGCCTCGGTCTTCGCGCTCGCCTACGCCCTCGCGGGCCGCGAGCGCGGCTTCGGCGCGATCGCCGGGCTGCTGGTCCCGCTGGAGCTGGCGGCCGACACCGTCTTCACCGCCGGCCAGCGCGTCTGCTACGGCCCCTCCGGCGGGCCGGTCGCCGGCCCGCTGCACGCGCTGGGCCTGGACGGCCTGTGCGGCGGGACCCCGGTGGGCGGCCCGCTGGCCGAGGTGGCCGGACCCGCCGGCGACCCGGCCGCGCTGCTGGCCGCGCCCGGGCCGTGGACGCCCTGGCTGCTGCTCGGCGCGCACGTCGGCGTCGGGCTGCTCGCCGCCGCCTGGCTGCGCCACGGCGAGCGGGCCCTGGGGCGGCTGCTGCGGGCCGTCGCCGCCCTCGCCTTCCGGCCGCTGCTGCTGGCGGCGGCCTCGGTGGCGGCGGTGCCCGGCCGGGCCCGGCGGGCGCTGCGCCCCCGCCACCCCGGGGCCGTGGCCCGCACCCGCTTCCCCGCGCACTCCGTGGGCCGGCGGGGACCTCCCGTACGGACGGCGACGCATCTGAGCGTCTGACGGCCGCGTACGGACAGTCCCCCCTTTTTTCCACCTCCCCGGAGATCACCATGAGTGCACGCAACAGCCAGCAGAACAAGGCCGCCGCCCGCGAGAAGCTGCGCGTCGAGCGCGAGAAGCAGGCCAAGAAGGACAAGGCCCGCCGGCAGGTGTTCGTGGCCGGCGGCGTCGTCGCCGCCCTCGCGCTGGCCGGCGGCATCGGCTACGCGGTCGTGCAGACCAACCAGCCCGGCTACTGGGAGAAGGCCGCCGAGGCCACGCTGGTCAAGCCGAAGAACACCGAGGGCGCGGACGGCCTGACCGTGGTCATCGGCAAGCCCGAGGCGAAGAAGACCCTGGAGCTCTACGAGGACCCGCGCTGCCCCGCCTGCGCCGCCTTCGAGCAGACGGTCGGCGACCAGGTCCGCAAGGACGTCGACGCCGGCAAGTTCAAGCTCCGCTACTTCGGCGCCACCTTCATCGACAACGGCGCCAAGGGCGTGGGCTCGAAGAACGCGCTCAGCGCGCTCGGCGCGGCGCTGAACGTGAGCCCCGAGGCCTTCCTCGACTACAAGGCCGCCCTCTACTCCAAGGCGCTGCACCCCGACGAGACCGTCGACAGCTTCGCCAAGGACGACTACCTGATCAAGGTCGCGGACACCGTCCCCGCCCTCAAGGGGAACGCCGAGTTCAAGAAGGCCGTCGAGGACGGCACGTACGACCGGTGGGCGATGGACATGTCGAACGCCTTCAACAAGTCCGGCGTGACGGGCACCCCGACGCTCAAGATGGACGGCAAGAAGATCGACACCCCGGCCACCCCGGAGGCGTTCACCGCGGCCATCGACAAGGCGATCGCGGGCTGACCGGCCGCCAGGCCGCCCCTTCTTCCGCATTACCGCCAAAACGGGCGGGCGAACTCTCAAAGTTCGCCCGCCCGTTGTCGTCCGGTGACTATTCCCGGCCACATACCGATCAGTAATATGACCACCCGTGACCAGTCATCTCACCCCCCTTTCCCCTGCGCCGGATTCCGCCGCGGGTGCCGCGCACCCGCGCCGCCGCACGGTCGTTCTGGCCGCCGCGGCCACGGCGGCCCTCGCGCCGATCGCCCTGGGCGCCTCCGCGGCCCGGGCCGCCGACTCCGCCCCCGCCTTCCTGCACGGCGTCGCCTCCGGCGACCCGCTGCCCGACGGCGTGCTGCTGTGGACCCGCGTCACCCCCGTCCCCACCGCCGTGCCCGGCTCCGGGCTGGGCCCGGACACGGCGGTGGGCTGGGAGGTGGCCGAGGACAAGACCTTCTCCAGCATCGTCGCGCGGGGCTCCGTCACCGCGAGCGCCGCCTCCGACCACACCGTCAAGGCGGACGTGCGCGGCCTGCGCCCGCACACCCCGTACTGGTACCGCTTCACCGCCGGCACCACCGTCTCGCCGGCCGCCCGCACCCTCACCGCCCCGGCGGCCGACGCGGCCACCCCGGGCATCCGCTTCGGCGTGGTCTCCTGCTCCAACTGGGAGTCCGGCTACTTCTCGGCGTACCGGCACCTGGCCGCCCGCACCGACCTGGACGCGGTGCTGCACCTGGGCGACTACATCTACGAGTACAAGACCGGCGAGTACCCGGCCGCGAAGTACGTCGTGCGCCAGCACGAGCCGAAGAACGAGATCATCACACTGGCCGACTACCGGACCCGGCACGGCCAGTACAAGACGGACCGCGACACCCAGGCGATGCACGCGGCCCACCCCATCGTGGCCATCTGGGACGACCACGAGTTCGCCGACAACGCCTGGTCCGGCGGCGCCAACAACCACACCCCGGCGACCGAGGGCGACTGGGCGCCCCGCGCGGCCGCGGCCAAGCAGGCGTACTTCGAGTGGATGCCCGTGCGCGCCTCCATCGCCGGTACCGTGTACCGTCGCCTGCGCTTCGGCAACCTGGCCGACCTGCACCTGCTGGACCTGCGCTCCTTCCGCTCGGAGCAGGCCAAGGCCGGCACCGGCGCGGTGGACGACCCGGAGCGCACCATCACCGGGCGGGCGCAGCTGGACTGGCTCAAGGCCGGACTGGCGGCCTCGACCGCGACGTGGAAGCTCGTCGGCACCTCGGTGATGATCTCCCCGGTGGCCTTCGGCTCGCTGCCCGCGCACCTGCTGCAGCCGCTCACCCACCTGCTGGGCCTGCCCGAGGGCGGGCTCGCGGTCAACACGGACCAGTGGGACGGCTACACGGACGATCGCAAGGAACTCCTGGGCCACTTGAAGGACCGGAACATCAAGAACACGGTGTTCCTGACCGGCGACATCCACATGGCCTGGGCGAACGACGTCCCGGTGAACATGGCCACCTACCCGGGATCGGGCACGGTGGGCACCGAGTTCGTGGTCACCTCCGTGACCTCCGACAACATAGACGACACACTGCACGTACTGCCGCACACGGTGTCGCTCGTGGCCGAATCGGCCATCAAGGCCGCGAACTGGCACGTGAAGTGGCTGGACATGGACTCGCACGGCTACGGCGTACTGGACGTGACGTCCGAGCGCTCGCAGATGGACTACTACGTGGTCTCGGACAAGCGGCGCCAGGACGCGACCTCCTCGTGGGCCCGCTCGTACCGCACGCTGAACGGGACGCAGAAGGTGGAGCGGGTCGACCAGCCCGTCCGCTGAATCATCTGATAGACCGTCAAATCTCCTGCACGAAGGGGCCTCTGGTGCAGACCAGGGGCCCCGGGTGTACCGCAGGCAACAAATCTTTAACTTCCGGGTACTTGCGGAATGAATGACATGCACACATAAACTTCCGGCCAGCGTGAGGAAATACCTCACCCCCCACCACGCTTGCCGAGGAGTCACCGTGCGCGCTGCCGCCCGCATATCCCCCCTTCTCCGCCGCCGCCTCATGGGTACGGCCGTCCTGGCCTCCACCCTGGCCTTCGCCCCGCTGACCGCCCCCACCACGGTCGCCGCCGCCGCCCCCAAGACCGGCGCCGAGGCCTGTGCCCAGGAGGCCTCCGCCCCCGCCAACGCCCGCGTCGCCAAGCCCAAGGACAATCACGCGGCCGAGCCCAATGAGCTGTCCGAGTCCCAGACCAAGGCCATGGACGCGGACCTCACGAAGAAGCTCAGCCAGATGCAGCTGTCCCCGCAGCGCGTCTTCGGCGCGCGCGAGGGCGTCACCTCCCTGGCCGCCGTCACCACCATCCCGGTGTACGTCCACGTCATCACGAACGGCACCCAGGGCAAGCTGACCGCCACGGACATCAGCAACCAGATCAACGTGCTCAACGCCGCCTACAGCGGCAAGGGCAACGGCAACGTCGACTCCGGCTACCAGTTCTCGCTGGCCGGCACGGACTACACCGACAACGCCGCCTGGTACACCGTCTCCGACGGCACCCAGGCCGAGACGGACATGAAGAACGCCCTGCGCAAGGGCGGCAAGAACGCGCTCAACCTCTACACCGCCAACCTCGGCGGCGGCCTCCTCGGCTGGGCGACCTTCCCCAGCTCCTACGCCTCCGCCCCGAAGATGGACGGCGTGGTCATCCTCAACTCCTCGCTGCCCGGCGGCTCCGCCACCAACTACAACGAGGGCGACACCGCCACCCACGAGGTCGGCCACTGGATGGGCCTCTACCACACCTTCCAGGGCGGCTGCACGGGCAGCGGCGACTCGGTCTCCGACACCCCGGCCGAGAAGAGCGCGGCCTTCGAGTGCCCGACCGGCCGTGACTCCTGCACCAGCAAGCCGGGCGTGGACCCGATCCACAACTTCATGGACTACACCTACGACTCCTGCATGTACCAGTTCACCGCGGGCCAGGTGGCGCGCATGAAGAGCATGTGGACCGCCTACCGCGGCTGACCTCACACGGCTCCGCACACACGACACGGCAGGGCCCGGCGCACCGCGCGCCGGGCCCTGCCCGTCGTTCCGCGTCCCCCTACAGGCTGTCGAGGAAGGCCAGCGCGATCCGCCAGACCTCCGCGGCGGCGTCCGCGTCGTAGTCGTCCAGGTCCGGGTCCGTGAACAGGTGACCGGCACCCGGGTAGCTGTGGATCTCCACGTCCGCCCCGGCCCGCCGCATCCGCAGGTACCAGGCGGTCAGCCAGTCGTGCGTCTCGAAGGGGTCCGGGTCGGCCATGTGCAGCTGCACCGGCAGCTCGTCGGCCGACGCGCCGTCCTCCAGGTCCGCCGTGCCGTGCAGGAGCAGCAGCCCGCGCGCCTTGTCGTCGGCCAGCGCCAGGTGCTGGGCGACCGAGCCGCCGAAGTCGAAACCGGCGTAGACCAGGCCCTCGTCGGAGAACGGCGCGGAGGCCAGCACCGCACGCTTGAGCAGCTCGTCGCGGCCCACCTCCTCCAGGTGGGCCACGCCCTCCTCGAACGTCTCGAACGTACGGCCCTCGAAGAGGTCGGGCACCTGCACCCGGTGTCCGGCGGCGCGCAGCCGGTCGGCCGCCGCGTGCACCGCGGGCCGCAGCCCGTACGTCGAGTGGAAGAGCATGATGTTCATGCGTCCCATCGTGCCATTGGTTCGGAAAGGCAGGAGTCCGGCAGCGCCCCGCCGATAGGTTCTCCCGCATGGAGATGGAGAACGTCCTGCGTCCCGCCGTCGTCGTCTGTGCCGTCCTGATCCTCACCCTGCTCGCCGGCCGGCTCCTCGACCTGCTGCTGCGCCAGGCCGACGCCCGGCACACCGAGACCCCGCTGTGGGGGCTGCTGCGCCGCTGCAACCCGCCGTTCCGGCTGGTACTGGCCACGGCCGCGCTCCAGGCCGCGTACCGGCCCGCGCGCCTCCTCCCCGGCCACGCGGCCGCCGTGGGCCACGTCCTGACCCTGGTGCAGATCGCCGGGGCGGCCTGGCTGCTCGTCCGCATCGCCACCGCCGTCGTCGACTCCGCCTACGCCCGCTACGCCGCCTCCGCGCCGGACGACCCCCGGGTGCGGCGCGTGCGCACCCAGGTCACGCTGATCCAGCGGGCGCTCACCGCCGTGGCCGTCGTGGTCGCCGCCGCCGCGATGCTGCTGACCTTCCCCACGATGCGCACCGTCGGCGCCTCCGTGCTGGCCTCGGCCGGGGTCCTCGGCATCGTGGCCGGCATCGCCGCCCAGGCCACCCTCGGCAACCTCTTCGCCGGACTCCAGATCGCCTTCGGCGACACCGTCCGCATCGGGGACACCGTCGTCGTGGACAAGGAGTGGGGCAAGGTCGAGGAGATCACCCTGACCTTCCTGGTGGTCCGCACCTGGGACGAGCGCCGGATCACGATGCCCGTCTCGTACTTCACGAGCAAGCCGTACGAGAACTGGTCGCGCGGCGGCGCCCAGATGACCGGCACCGTCTTCCTCCACCTGGACCACTCGGCGCCCCTCGCCCTGATGCGGGACAAGCTCGCCGAACTCCTCAAGGAGACCCCCGAGTGGGACGGCCGCACGGGCGGCCTGGCCGTCACGGACACCACCCCGAACACCATCCTGGTCCGCGCGGTCGTCTCCGCGAAGGACGGCGACGACCTGTGGACGGTCCGCTGCGCGGTCCGCGAGCGCCTGATCACCTGGCTGGCGGCCGAGCACCCGTACGCCCTCCCCCGCGTCACCACGGCGGAGGCCCCGCCGAGGGACTGACCGGGGTGTCCGGTCACGCGCTGCGCAGGCTGCGCACGTCCAGGTGGCGCAGCACCCGGTCGACGATCTCCGGATCGGCCCCCGGCTCGCTGCGGGCCGACAGCACCTCGTGGCGGGCGGCGGACATCATCTCCCGCTGGATCCGCTGGACCTGGCGGATCCGCTCGACCCGCTTCGCGTACGCCTCCCGCCGCTCCTCGTCGACCAGGTCGGGGCTGATCCTCGCCCCCACGTCGTACGCGCGCCGGTACAGGACCTCGACCAGGTCCTCCGGGAGGTCCTCGACCTCCTCGATCTCCCGCAGCCGCCGCTTCGCCGCCTTCGCCGCGCGCAGGGCGAGCGCCCGCTCGGTGTCCCGTTCGACGTCCGTGTCGGCCTCCACCCCCAGCCGCCGCACCAGCCAGGGCAGGGTCAGCCCCTGGAACACCAGGGTCGCCATGATCACGGCGAAGGCGATGAAGACGATCTCGTCCCGGTCCGGGAAGGGGTCACCGGCCTCCGTCCTGAAGGGGATGGCCAGGGCGAGGGCCACGGAGGCCACCCCGCGCATCCCCGCCCACCACATGACCACGCTCTCCCGCCAGCTCAGCGGGATCTCCTCGTCGTAGTCGCGCCGGCCGTGCAGCCGCTTCGCCAGCCAGCCGGCCGGCAGCAGCCACGCCAGCCGTACGGCGACCACCACCGCGATCACGACCGCGGCCCAGCCCGCCATCTCCCACTCGCGGCCCTTCGCGACGCCGAAGACGTTGTGCAGCTCCAGCCCGATCAGCCCGAAGGCCACGCCCGTGACGAGGACGTCGATGACCTCCCAGAAGGTGTGCCCGGCCAGCCGGCCCAGCACGTCGTCGGCGTCGGTGGCGTACTCGGCGAGGAACAGGGCGGTGGTCAGCACGGCCAGCACCCCCGACCCCCGCAGCTCCTCGGCCACCACGTACGCGACGAACGGCACCAGCACCGTCAGCCCGATCTGGAGGGTGGCGTCGCCGAGCCGGCCCATCAGCCGGTTCGTGGCCCAGCCGAGCGCGAACCCGACGGCCACCGCCACGACGGCGGACAGCACGAACTCCCCGAGCGCGTCGGGCCAGGAGAAGCTGCCGCTCACGGCGGCGCCGACGGCCACGTGGTAGAGGACGATGGCGGTGACGTCGTTGAAGAGCCCCTCGCCCTCCAGGATCGACACCATGCGGCGCGGCAGCCCGAGCGACCCGGCCACGGCGGTCGCCGCGACGGGGTCGGGCGGGGCGACGAGCGCGCCGAGCGCGACGGCCGCCGCGAGGGGCAGCCCGGGGACGACGGCGTTCGCGACGGCCGCCACGGCGGCGGTGGTCACGAAGACCAGGGCCACGGCCAGCAGCAGGATCGGCCGGACGTTGGCCGCGAACTGCCGCCAGGAGGTGCGCTGCGCGGAGGCGTACAGCAGGGGCGGCAGCAGCAGCGGGAGGATGTACTCCGGCGGGATGTCCACGTTGGGCACGGCCGGCACCAGCGCCAGCGCGACCCCGCCGAGGGTCATCAGCACGGGCGCGGGCAGCCCGAGCCGGTCCCCGAGCGGAACGGTGACGACGGCTCCGAGCAGCAGCACGAAGAGGAGGGCGAGCTGATCCACTCGTACACCCTGCCGCACCGCTGCGCCCGCTCCGGGGATTGAGCCGCCGCCCGTTCCCGGGGGCTCCGCCCCGGACCCCGCGCCTCAAACGCCGGCGGGGCCGTCCACAGCCCCTACTGGCTTTCGGCGCGGATGACGTCCAGGGCGTGCTGGAGGTCGGCGGGGTAGCCGCTCTCGAACTCCACCCACTGCCCGTCGGCCGGGTGCTCGAAGCCCAGCCGCACCGCGTGCAGCCACTGACGGGTCAGACCGAGCCGCTTGGCCACCGTCGGGTCCGCCCCGTACGTCAGGTCGCCCACGCAGGGGTGGCGGTGCGCCGACATGTGCACGCGGATCTGGTGCGTGCGGCCCGTCTCCAGCTTGATGTCCAGCAGCGACGCCGCGCGGAAGGCCTCGATCAGGTCGTAGTGGGTGACCGACGCCTTGCCGTCCTGGGTCACCGCCCACTTGTAGTCCGCGCTGGGGTGCCGGCCGATCGGCGCGTCGATGGTGCCGCTCATCGGGTCCGGGTGCCCCTGCACCAGCGCGTGGTACCGCTTGTCCACGACCCGCTCGCGGAACTGGTTCTTCAGCGAGGTGTACGCCCGCTCCGACTTGGCCACGGCCATCAGGCCGGAGGTGCCGACGTCGAGGCGGTGCACGATGCCCTGCCGCTCGGAGGCGCCCGAGGTGGAGATCCGGTAGCCGGCCGCGGCGAGGCCGCCGATGACGGTGGTGCCGGTCCAGCCGGGGCTCGGGTGGGCGGCGACGCCCACCGGCTTCATGATGACCACGATGTCGTCGTCGTCGTGGACGATCTCCATGCCGGGCACCGGCTCGGCCACCAGCTCGATCGGCCGCGGCGGGGCGGGCATCTCGACCTCCAGCCAGGCGCCGCCGTGCACGCGCTCGGACTTGCCGACGACGCTGCCGTCGACCGAGACCTTCCCCTCCGCCGCCAGTTCGGCCGCCTTCGTCCGGGAAAAACCGAACATACGGGCGATGGCGGCGTCGACGCGCTCGCCTTCCAGGCCATCGGGAACGGGCAGGGTGCGGATCTCGGGAATCGTACTCACCCGTCGAGTATGCCGGACCCGGCGGAAGACCATTCCCGCGCGCGCCCCCGCGATCAGTCCTTGTGGACGGTGCCGTCCGGGTCCAGGCCCTTGAAGGACAGCAGGACGATCAGGATCCCGCCGCACACGATCGCCGAGTCGGCGAGGTTGAAGACGGCGAAGTGGGCGGGCGCGATGAAGTCGACCACGGCCCCCCGGAACACGCCCGGGGAGCGGAAGATCCGGTCGGTCAGGTTGCCCAGCGCGCCGCCCAGCAGCAGGCCCAGGGCGATCGCCCACGGCAGGCTGTACAGCTTGCGGGCCAGCCGGACGATCACCACGATCACGGTCGCCGCGATCACGGTGAAGATGATCGTGAAGGCCTCGCCGAAGCCGAAGGCCGCGCCGGGGTTGCGGATCGCGTCGAACTTCAGCAGGTCCCCGGCGATCTCGATCGGCGGCCGGTGCTCCAGCCGCGCCACGACCAGCATCTTGCTGCCGAGGTCGAGCAGGTACGCCAGCACCGCCACCACGAGCAGCGCGGCGATCCGCCTGCGCCCCCGGGGCGCCGCGGACTCCGACTGCGGCTCGGCGTCGTCCCCGACTTCCGGCGTACCGATGATGCGCTCCGCCTCTGCCACGTGAGTCCCTCGAACTAGCCCGATCCCGACGGACACGAGGGTACGTCAGTGTGCGTACGTCCTGGCTAGTGCCTTCGCTCCTGCCGCTGCTTGCAGTCCACGCACAGCGTGGCGCGCGGGAAGGCCTGCATCCTGGCCTTGCCGATGGGCTTGCCGCAGTTCTCGCAGAGCCCGTAGGTGCCCGCCTCCAGCCGTTCCAGCGCCCGCTCGGTCTGCTCCAGCATGGAGGTGGCGTTCGCGGCGAGGGCCAGCTCGGACTCCCGGGTGATGTTCTTGGTCCCGGTGTCGGCCTGGTCGTCGCCCGCGCCGTCGCCGGAGTCCCGCATCAGGCCGGAGATGGCCAGCTCGGAGGCCTCCAGCTCCACGCGCAGCCGCATCACCTCGGTGAGCAGCTCCGTACGGGCCTCCGCGACCTCCTCGGCCGTCCAGGGCTCCTCCCCGGGGCGTACGGCGAGCTCTCCCGGGGCCGTGGCCGCGAGCCCGCCGGCGGTGTCGCCGGCCGTCTTGCGGGCCGTACCCGCGGTCTTCTTGGCAACCACTTTCCGAGCTCCCGTCTTCCGCGCGGCCGGTGCCGCCCCCTCGCCCGCCACCCCGGTGACGGCCGCCTTCTCGGCCGGGGCCCCGGGGGCCGAGGCCTCGTCAACGGCCGCCTTCTTCACGGCCGCCTTCTTGGCCACCGCCTTCTTCGCCGCCGCCTTCTTGGCCACGGCCTTCTCGGCCACGGCCTTCTCGGCCGGCGCCTTCTCGGCCACGGCCTTCTTCGCGGCCGCCTTACCGGCCGGGGCCTTCTTCGCGGCAGTCTTCTTCGCGGCAGTCTTCTCGGCGACGGCCTGCTCGGCCGGCGCCCCCTCTGCCGGCGCCGTCCCGGCCGCCGTCTTCTTCGCCACCATGGGCGCGGCCCCTTTTCACCGGATGTGGCCTTTTTAGCCAAATCGTGCCGGAACGATAAATCGCCTCCGACCCCACGGCAACGGGGCACGCGTCCATCGAGGTCAACCTGCATCCGTTGTGCCCAGCGGGAGCCCCCGCGAATCCGCCCCACCCGCCCCAGCCGCTCCCCGTACGGCCCATCGGGCCGTACGGGTCACCCCGGCTCCCTCCCCCGGGCCCGCCGCGCCCCGCCGTAAACCGGTCTGCCGAGCCGCGCCCCGGCCCGTACACTGGGCGCAGCGAGAGGCATGGATGGGGACGAGTAGCGTCGGACGCAGCCAGGAGCGACCCGGGGACGGTGAGAGCCCGGGGGCGAGCGCGACGTGAAGGATCACCCCGGAGCCGCCGGAAGAAAGCCCGCACGGGATTCCCGTAGGGCCGGTAGAACCGGCTTCGCACCCCAATGAGGGGGCCGCCGGACCCGTCCGGAGGCCAAGGAGGGTGGTACCGCGGGAGCAGCAGACGCTCTCGTCCCTCCGGACGGAAGTGACACCCCGCCGGAGGAAGAGTTCAGCCTCATGACCACACCGCCGCAGTACCGCCCGGTACCCGCCCAGGTCGACCTGCCCGCCCTCGAACACGCCGTCCTCGACTTCTGGCGTGAGAGCAAGACCTTCGCCAAGACGCTGGAGCAGTCCGAGGGACGCCCCGAGTGGGTCTTCTACGAGGGCCCGCCCACCGCGAACGGCATGCCCGGCGCGCACCACATCGAGGCCCGCGTCTTCAAGGACGTCTTCCCCCGCTTCCGCACCATGCGCGGCTACCACGTGGCCCGCAAGGCCGGCTGGGACTGCCACGGCCTGCCGGTCGAGCTCGCCGTCGAGAAGGAGCTGGGCTTCAACGGCAAGCAGGACATCGAGGCGTACGGCATCGCCGAGTTCAACGCCAAGTGCCGCGAGTCCGTGACCCGCCACACCGACGCGTTCACCGAGCTCACGACCCGTATGGGCTACTGGGTCGACCTGGACGACGCGTACCGGACCATGGACCCCGAGTACGTGGAATCGGTCTGGTGGTCGCTGAAGGAGATCTTCAACAAGGGCCTGCTGGTCCAGGACCACCGCGTCGCCCCCTGGTGCCCCCGCTGCGGCACCGGCCTCTCGGACCACGAGCTGGCGCAGGGCTACGAGACGGTCGTCGACCCCTCCGTGTACGTCCGCTTCCCGCTGACCTCCGGCCCGCTCGCGGGCGAGGCGGCGCTGGTCGTGTGGACGACGACCCCCTGGACCCTGGTGTCCAACACCGCCGTGGCCGCGCACCCCGAGGTCACGTACGTCGTCGCCACCGACGGCGACGAGAAGCTGGTCGTGGCCGAGCCGCTGCTGGAGAAGGCGCTCGGCGAGGGCTGGCAGGCCACCGGCCAGAGCTTCACGGGCAAGGAGATGGAGCGCTGGACGTACGAGCGCCCCTTCGCCCTCGTCGAGTTCCCCGAGCCCGAGGCCGCGCACTACGTGGTCAACGCCGAGTACGTCACCACCGAGGACGGCACCGGTCTGGTCCACCAGGCCCCGGCCTTCGGCGCCGACGACCTCGCGGTCTGCCGCTCGTACGGCATGCCCGTCGTGAACCCGGTCCGCGCCGACGGCACCTTCGAGGAGGAGGTCCCGCTGGTCGGCGGCGTCTTCTTCAAGAAGGCCGACGAGAAGCTGACCGCCGACCTCGACGCGCGCGGCCTGCTCTTCAAGCACATCGCCTACGAGCACAGCTACCCGCACTGCTGGCGCTGCCACACGGCCCTGCTCTACTACGCGCAGCCGTCCTGGTACATCCGCACCACCGCCGTCAAGGACGCGATGCTGCGGGAGAACGAGAAGACCAACTGGTTCCCCGAGTCGGTCAAGCAGGGCCGCTTCGGCGACTGGCTGAACAACAACATCGACTGGGCGCTCTCCCGCAACCGCTACTGGGGCACCCCGCTGCCGATCTGGCGCTGCGAGGAGAACCACCTCACCTGCGTCGGCTCGCGCGCCGAGCTGAGCGAGCTGTCCGGGCAGGACCACTCCGCCCTGGACCCGCACCGCCCGTACATCGACGACGTGACCTTCACCTGCACGGCCGAGGGCTGCTCCCTCGAAGCCTTCCGCGTCCCGGAGGTCATCGACGCCTGGTACGACTCGGGCTCGATGCCGTTCGCGCAGTGGGGCTACCCGTACAAGAACAAGGAGATCTTCGAGAAGCGCTACCCGGCGCAGTTCATCTCGGAGGCGATCGACCAGACCCGCGGGTGGTTCTACACCCTGATGGCGGTCGGCACGCTGGTCTTCGACAAGTCCTCGTACGAGAACGTCGTCTGCCTGGGCCACATCCTCGCCGAGGACGGCCGCAAGATGTCCAAGCACCTGGGCAACATCCTCCAGCCGATCCCGCTCATGGACCAGCACGGCGCGGACGCGGTCCGCTGGTTCATGGCGGCCGGCGGTTCCCCGTGGGCGGCGCGGCGCGTGGGCCACGGCACCATCCAGGAGGTCGTCCGCAAGACGCTCCTCACCTACTGGAACACGGTCGCCTTCCAGGCCCTGTACGCCCGCACGTCCGAGTGGGCCCCCTCGGCGGCCGACCCGGCGCCGGCGGACCGCACGGTGCTGGACAAGTGGCTGCTGTCCGAGCTGAACACCCTCGTCTCCGACGTCACGGAGGCGATGGAGGCGTACGACACCCAGCGGGCCGGCAAGCTGCTGTCCGCGTTCGTCGACGACCTGTCCAACTGGTACGTCCGCCGCTCGCGCCGCCGGTTCTGGCAGGGCGACAAGGCCGCGCTGCGCACGCTGCACGAGGTCGTCGAGACGGTCACCCGGCTCATGGCCCCGCTGACCCCGTTCATCACGGAGCGGGTCTGGCAGGACATGATCGTCCCGGTCACCCCGGGGGCGCCGGAGTCGGTGCACCTGTCGACCTGGCCGGTGGCGGACGCCTCGGCGGTCGACCCGGTCCTCTCGCAGCAGATGCTGCTGGTCCGCCGCCTGGTGGAGCTGGGCCGGGCGACGCGCGCCGAGTCCGGCGTCAAGACCCGTCAGCCGCTGTCGCGCGCGCTGGTCGGCGCGGTCGGCTTCGACGCGCTGTCGCCGGAGCTCCAGGCGCAGATCACGGAGGAGCTGAACGTGTCCTCCCTGGCCTCCCTCTCCGAGGTGGGCGGCTCGCTGGTGGACACGACGGCGAAGGCCAACTTCCGTGCCCTGGGCAAGCGGTTCGGCAAGGGCGTCCAGGACGTGGCGAAGGCCGTGGCCGCGGCGGACGCGGCGGCCCTGTCCCTCGCGCTGCGCTCCGGCTCGGCGGTCGTGACGGTGAACGGCGAGGAGGTCGCCCTCACGCCGGAGGAGGTCATCATCACCGAGACCCCGCGCGAGGGCTGGTCGGTGGCCTCGGACTCCGGCGCGACCGTCGCGCTGGACCTGGAGATCACTCCGGAGCTGCGACTGGCGGGTCTGGCCCGTGACGCGATCCGGCTGATCCAGGAGGCCCGGAAGAACTCCGGCCTCGACGTGGCGGACCGGATCGCCCTGCGCTGGTCGTCCGCGTCGCCGGAGGTCGTCACGGCCCTCACGGACCACGCGGCCCTGATCGCGGACGAGGTCCTCGCGACGGACTTCGCCTCCGGCGAGGCCGACGCGTCGTACGGCACCCCGTTCGAGGACGAGCCCCTCGGCCTGACGTTCCGCCTCCGCAAGGCGTAACCCCCGGCCCCGACGAAGCGGCGCCCTCCCCGTGCGGGGGGGGCGCCGCTTTCGTGTTCCGCCTCGCTGCAATCAGCCCCGCCGGCGTTTGAGGCGCGGGGTGTGGGGCGGAGCCCCACGGAAACGGGCCGGGCCCGGTGCCCCCTCAGGGGTACCGGGCCCGGCCCGTGGTGACTGCCGACGGCTACGTCAGTTGTCGTCCTCGTCGATCAGGAAGCCCCGCATGGGCGACGGCGCCTGCTGCATCGGCTGCGGAGCGACGGGCCGCACCGGAGCCATCGGCTGCGTCATCGCCGGGGTCATCTGCTGCTGACCGCCGTAGGACGGAGCACCGCTCATCGGGGAGGGGCCGCCCATCGGGGAGGGCCCGCCCATCGGGGACGGTCCGCCCATGCCCATCGCACCGGCCGGAGCCATCGACGGGGACGGCGACGGCGGCAGGGCCGGGCCGGTCGGCGTGCGCGGCGGGGCGAGGGAGTCGTCGGCCTGGGTCTCCAGCTGGCGCAGCTGCGACTCCAGGTAGGACTTCAGACGCGTGCGGTACTCGCGCTCGAAGCCGCGCAGGTCCTCGACCTTGCGCTCCAGCGTGGCGCGGGCGGACTCCAGGGAGCCCATCGCGACGCGGTGCTTCTCCTGCGCGTCCCGCTCCAGCGCGTCGGCCTTGGCGCGGGCGTCCCGCTCCAGGCCCTCGGCGCGCGAACGGGCCTCGCCCACGATCTTGTTGGCCTCGGAACGGGCCTCCGCGATCGCCTGGTCGGCGGTCTGCTGCGCGAGCGACAGGACGCGGGCGGCGCTGTCGCCGCCGGGGCCCTGCTGCGGGAGCTGCGGCTGCTGCATGGGCTGCATCTGCTGGCCCATCGGCTGCATCTGCTGGCCCATGGGCTGCATCTGCTGCGGCATGGGCTGGCCGAGCTGGTTCTGGCCGCCCATCGACTGCTGCTGCATCTGCTGCTGCATGGGCGGCTGGCCCATCTGCTGCTGCGGGGCCATAGGGTGCTGGCCGCCCATGGACTGCTGCTGCATGGGGCCGCCCATCGGGCCCGGACCCTGCGGTCCGTGTCCGCCGGGGCCCGGAGGCAGCTGGGGCTGGCCGCCCGGCAGCTGCGGGGGACCCATCTGCGGCTGCTGCGGCTGCGGCGGGCCGGATATGGCCGCCGGCACGGGGGCGCCCGGGCCTCGCTGGTCCTGGGGCTCCGGCTTGCGCATGTTGGCCTGCTGCTGGCTCTGCGCGGCGGCGCGCGTCGCGGCGGCCAGCTTCGCGCGCAGGTCCTCGTTCTCGCGCAGCAGGCGCGTCAGCTCGCCCTCGACCTCGTCGAGGAAGGCATCGACCTCGTCCTCGTCATAGCCTTCTCGCAGGCGGACGGTCGTGAACTGCTTGTTCCGCACGTCCTCGGGAGTCAGCGGCATGTCTTCTTCACCTCTACGTAGTCGTCGGCAGTCGGCAGGACCGTATCGGGACTGTCCCCGCAGGCGCGGGGGAGCTCATCGTTCACACGCTTCTCGCAGCGGTGCTCACGAAGCTGATGAGGATGTAAACGATGATCATCAGAACGAAGAAGGACAGGTCGAGCGCCACGCCCCCGAGACGCAACGGCGGGATGAACCGCCGAAGGAGTTTGAGCGGTGGATCGGTGACAGTGTAGGTGGCCTCCAGAACGACCACCATCGCCTTGCCGGGTGTCCATGAACGTGCGAACTGGAACACGTAGTCCATGACCAGTCGGAAGATCAGCACGATGAGGAAGCACATCAGCGCGATGTAGACCACCTGCAGTGCGATGCCCATCCCGCGCTTCCCTCTCCCCTGCTCCCGCCCTGTTCCCGGTCCCGTATCTGACGGATCGGTCTAGCTTTGGTTGAAGAACCCGCCCTCCGCGATGCGGGCCTTGTCCTCCGCCGTGACATCGACGTTAGCAGGCGACAGCAGGAACACCTTCTGTGTCACGCGTTCAATACTGCCGTGCAGACCGAAGACGAGACCGGCCGCGAAGTCGACGAGACGCTTCGCATCGGTGTCGTCCATCTCCGTGAGATTCATGATCACCGGAGTGCCCTCACGGAAGTGTTCCCCGATGGTACGGGCCTCGTTGTAGGTCCGGGGGTGCAGCGTCGTGATGCGGTACGGCTCCCGCTCGGAGACGACCTTGGGCATGATCACGGGGGCGTTCTTCTCCAGGTTGGTGCGGTCAGGTGTGATGGATGCCACGGGGGCAATTCGCGCGGGACGTCCGTTTTCTGACGGAATTGGGAGGGGTTCGCGCGGAGCCGGCGGCTGCACTGCTCGTACCGGTTCGTCCGTTACGGGCGATTGGTGCACGGGCTGCTGCCGCCGCTCCCTCTCCCGGGGGCGCTCGGGCTCGGGCTCGGGCTCGAATTCGTCATCGGGGTCGTACCCCGGGTTGTCGTACCGGTCGTCCTCCACGAGGCCGAGGTAGACCGCCATCTTGCGCATCGCGCCGGCCATTCTCCGAGTCCTCCGCTCTGTGGTGGATCGCCCTGTCGCAGGTGTCGCTGTGTCACCAAAGTCACCAACTGCCCGCGATCCACGTGGCCTGTCCGCTCATCTGCGGAAATGACCATATTTTCTGCTGTGGTCCGACTTTCTTCGCGACGTTACCCGAGCCGGGGTCTCGCGCCGAGTACCGCAGTGCCGACGCGTACATGTGTCGCACCGGCCAGGACGGCCTGTTCCAGGTCGGCGCTCATTCCCGCCGACACCATCGTGGCAGCCGGATGGTCCGCGCGCAGGCCGGATGACAATTCCATCATCCGCTCGAAGGCCGCCTGTTCGCGCCCCGCGTAGAGCCCGGCGAGCGGGGCGACGGTCATGAGACCGTCGATCCGCAGTCCCGGCGCGCCGGCGACGAGGTCCGCCAACTCGGCCAGCTGCTCGGGCGCCGCACCGCCCCGGGCCCCGCGCTCGCCCGACTCGGCGTCGAGGGCGATCTGCACGAGGCAGCCGATCTCCCGGCCGTGCGCCACCGCGGCCGCCGAGAGGGCCGTGACGAGCCTCGCCCGGTCGACCGACTGCACCACCTGCGCGTATCCCGCCACCGAACGGACCTTGTTGGTCTGCAACTGGCCCACGAAGTGCCAGTTCAGCGACAGGTCCGCGCAGGCGGCCGCCTTGGGGGCCGCGTCCTGGTCGCGGTTTTCCGCAACATGACGGACTCCCAGGTCCGCCAGGAGGCGTACGTCGGTCGCCGGGTACGTCTTGGTGACCACGATGAGGGTCACCTCGTCCCGCTTCCGGCCCGCCGCCGCACAGGCGGACGCGATCCGCTCCTCCACCCGCGCGAGGTTCTCCGCGAGCTCGGACTTACGATCCGTCATGACTCAGTCCAACCAGACATATCCGGCAAGCCGCCCGGTCACCCGGTCGCGGCGGTACGAGAAGTGGTCCCGCGACTCCAGTGTGCAGACCGGGGAGCGGTGGCCGTGCGCCACCCCCGCCTCCGCGAGCTGGGCGTGCACCCCGGCGACCACGTCGACGGCCGGCGTCCCCCAGCTGGTCTCGGCCCACGCGGCCGGCACCACCCCGGCGACCGCCTCCCGCATCTCGGCCGGCACCTCGTAGCAGTGCCCGCAGACGGCGGGTCCGGTACGGGCGACGATCCGCGCGGGGTCGGCGCCGAGGGCCGTCATCGCCTCGACGGCGGCGGGCACCACCCCCGCGACCAGCCCGGGCCGCCCGGCGTGGGCGGCCCCGGCGACCCCGGCGACGGGGTCGGCCAGCAGGACGGGGGTGCAGTCGGCGGTGAGTACGGCGAGGGCGAGCCCCCGGCGGGCGGTCACCACGGCGTCCACCGAGGGGATGTCCGCGACGGAGCCCCAGGGCCCGTCGACCACGGCAACGTCCCGCCCGTGCACCTGGTTCATCCAGACCACGAGCTCCGGGTCGATGCCCAGTTCCTTCGCGGCGGCGGCCCGGTTCGCGCGAACGGCGGCCGGGTCGTCACCGACCGCGCCGCCGAGATTGAGCTCCTCGTACGGAACGGCGCTCACCCCGCCCCACCGGTCGGTGAAGGCGAAGTGGGCGCCGCTCTCGTGATGCTGCTCCAGCGTCACTTCAAGAAGTCCGGAACGTCCAGCTCTTCGGCCGGGCTGTCCTGGTAGGGCCGGGCCGTCGGGACCTGCGGCGGGGCCGGGGCGGTCTCGACCGGGATCTCGACCGGGGCCGGGGGCTCCTCGCGGGGGGTCACGGTGCCGAGTCCGCCGAAGGCCGGGCGGACCGGCTCGGGTGCGCGGACCGGCGCGGGGGCCGGCTCCTCGCGCTTGGTGGACGCGGCGCCGATGACGTTGTCCCGGCGGGCCGGGGGCTGGCCGCCGTCGAAGCCGGCCGCGATGACCGTGACGCGGACCTCGTCGCCGAGGGCGTCGTCGATGACGGCGCCGAAGATGATGTTCGCCTCGGGGTGCGCGGCCTCGCTCACCAGCTGCGCGGCCTCGTTGATCTCGAAGAGACCGAGGTCCGAGCCGCCGGAGATGGAGAGCAGCACGCCGCGGGCGCCGTCGATGGACGCCTCCAGCAGCGGCGAGGAGATCGCCATCTCGGCCGCGGCCACCGCGCGGTCGTCGCCGCGGGCGGAGCCGATGCCCATCAGGGCCGAGCCGGCCTCGGACATCACGGACTTGACGTCGGCGAAGTCGAGGTTGATCAGACCCGGGGTGGTGATGAGGTCGGTGATCCCCTGGACGCCGCTGAGCAGGACCTGGTCCGCCGACTTGAAGGCGTCGAGGACCGAGACCTGGCGGTCCGAGATGGACAGCAGGCGGTCGTTGGGGATGACGATGAGGGTGTCGACCTCTTCGCGGAGCTCGGCGATGCCGTCCTCCGCCTGGTTCGCGCGGCGCCGGCCCTCGAAGGTGAACGGCCGGGTGACCACACCGATCGTCAGGGCGCCGAGCGAGCGCGCGATGTTGGCGACGACGGGCGCGCCGCCCGTGCCGGTGCCGCCGCCCTCGCCGGCGGTGACGAAGACCATGTCGGCCCCCTTGAGGACCTCCTCGATCTCCTCGCGGTGGTCCTCTGCCGCCTTGCGGCCGACGGCCGGATTGGCTCCGGCGCCGAGGCCCCGGGTGAGTTCGCGGCCGACGTCGAGCTTGACGTCGGCGTCGCTCATCAACAGCGCCTGGGCGTCGGTGTTGATGGCGATGAACTCGACGCCCTTGAGACCGACCTCGATCATTCGGTTGATGGCATTGACACCACCGCCGCCGACACCGATGACCTTGATGACTGCGAGGTAGTTCTGCGGTGCTGCCACGTCGAAGGCCTCTCGCCTCGAGTTACGTGTCGCCGCCTCGCGGGCCTGCGGTGCGACGACTGATGCCGAAATGTGGGACGGTCCGCTACGCGCCGACCCGAACCCTAACCCTGAAGTTTAGGGTTAGGGGTGTGTCTGTTCCTTGGACTCTTCCGAACAGGACACTAAGTCGACAAGTAGCGCGTGTTCAACGAACACGCCGAACCTCCCGTTTTTCTTTTCACCCTATGTGATCACCCGTATCGGTGGCCAACCAGGGTGCGTCGGGCCTCGACCCGACGTCAACTCCCGGACACCGCCGGGGCGGTGGGAACGCTCACGTCGAAGTGGTCGGCCTTGGGCGCGGCTTTCAACAGGGCGGTCAACGCCCGGCCTTTGGCCTCACCCAGTTCGCCGCTCCCCCACACCACGGTGCGGCCCTTCGTCAGCTCCAGCACGACCGAGTCGAACGACCGCACCTTGACCTGCACCGTTTCCTTCGCGACTGCGTCGGGAAGGCTTCCCGCGATCCCCACGGCCTCGCGCAGCAGCCGCTCCTCGTCGAAGCGGCGGGCGCTCGGCGAGCGGTCCGCGGCCATTTCGAGGAGCGGAACGCCGACGGGTGCTTTCGCAACGGTGTCGAAGCGCACCCCCCTCGCGTCCACTTCGGTGAAGTCCGCGCCCTTTTTGATGAGCAGGACCGGTTTGCGTTCCGTCACTTTCAGCCCGATCCCGTGCGGCCAGGACCGCACCACATCGACCGAATCGATGCGTGACAGCCGGCCGCGGACCCGGCTCGCGATCTCGTCCGTGTCCACGCTCACCAGGGGCGCGCCGACGGGAACGGCCGCGGCCGAGAGGACCTGCTCGGGGGTGAGCACCTCGGTGCCGGAGGCCGTGACCTTCTCGACGCGCAGCCAGGCGGAGCCGTAGAGCGCCCAGGTGCCGCCGCCGGCGAGGAGGGCCGCGGCGGCGAGGGTCGCCAACAGGCGGACCCGGCGCGGTCTCCCGCCGCCGGACCCGCGTGGACCGGTGCCCTTGGGCGACTTGGGCGGGCGGGGCGGCCGGGGCACGCCCGCGCCCTTGCCGCCCTTGCCCGCCCGGCCGGACGGTCCGCGTCGTGCCGTCGTCGCTCCGGCCACTCCTGCGCCTCCTGGGTCAGCGGTTACCCGCGTGCGGCCGCGATCGCCTCGTGGACGAGGCCGACGAGGAGCTCGTCGGCGTCCCGGCGGCCGAACTCGGCGGCGGCGCGGGACATCTCGTACAGGCGGTGCGGATCGGACAGCACCGGGAGGATCTGGCCGAGCACCCATTCGGGCGTCAGTTCCGCGTCGTCGACGAGGAGCCCGCCGCCGGCCTTGACCACCGGCTGGGCGTTGAGCCGCTGTTCGCCGTTGCCGATGGGCAGCGGTACGTAGGCGGCCGGCAGTCCGACGGCGGAGAGTTCGGCGACGGTCATCGCGCCCGCGCGGCACAGCATCATGTCGGCGGCGGCGTACGCGAGGTCCATCCGGTCCACGTACGGTACCGGGACATAGGGCGGCATCCCGGGCATGTTGTCGACACGCGGCAGTTCGTTCTTCGGGCCGACCGCGTGGAGGATCTGGATCCCCGAGCGCTGGAGGGTCGGCGCGACCTGCTGGATGGTCTCGTTGAGCCGGCGCGCGCCCTGCGAGCCGCCGGAGACGAGCAGCGTCGGCAGGTTGAGGTCGAGGCCGAAGGCGGCCCGCGCCTCGGGGCGGACGGCGGCGCGGTCGAGGGTGGAGATGGCGCGGCGCAGCGGGATGCCCACGTAGCGGGCGCCGCGCAGCTTGCTGTCGGGGGTGGAGACGGCGACGGCGTGCGCGTAGCGGGAGCCGATCTTGTTGGCCAGTCCGGGCCGGGCGTTGGCCTCGTGGACGATGATCGGCACGCCGAGCCGCTTGGCGGCGAGGTAGCCGGGCAGGGCCACGTAGCCGCCGAAGCCGACGACCACGTCGGCCTTGGTGCGGACGAGGATCTCCTCGGCGGCCTTGATGGTCCCGCGCAGCCTGCCGGGGACGGTGATCAGTTCCGGGGTGGGCTTGCGGGGCAGCGGTACGGCGGGGATGAGGCCCAGCTCGTAGCCGCGCTCGGGCACCAGGCGCGTCTCCAGGCCGCGTTCCGTGCCCAGGGCGGTGATGCCCACGGTCGGGTCCTGCCTGCGCAGGGCGTCCGCGAGGGCGAGCGCCGGCTCGATGTGGCCGGCGGTCCCCCCACCGGCGAGTACGACATGCACCGAAATTCACCGCTCTCCGGACGGACGCCTCTTGACGCGCCGTCTCATCGACTTCCATATCGGCCCGCTCCGCTTCCAGCCGGCTCTCGGCTGTCGCATCGCGAGCGCCGCGCGCGCCGCCGGCTCCTCCCGCGCGAACGCGATGAGCAGTCCGACCGCGAACATGGTCGGCAGCAGGGCGGACCCCCCGTAGGAGAACAGCGGGAGGGGCACCCCTGCGATCGGCAGCAGACCGAGCACCGCACCGATGTTGATCACGGCCTGGGCCGTGATCCAGGTGGTCACGCCTCCCGCGGCATACCGTACGAAGGAGTCCTCCGTGCGTCCGGCCACGCGGATACCCGCATAGCCTAGAGCCGCGAACAGGGCGAGCACCGACAGCGTCCCCGCCAGGCCCAGTTCCTCACCGGTGATGGCAAAGATGAAGTCGGTATGGGCTTCGGGCAGTTGCCCCCATTTTTCCACACTCGCACCCAGGCCGGAACCGAACCATCCGCCGGATGCGAGGGCGTAGATCCCGTGCACGCCCTGCCAGCAGAGGTCGTTCTTGCCCGGGTCCGTCGCCCCGAGGCAGGCGAGCCGGTCCATGCGGTGCGGGCTGGTCTTGATGAGCAGTGCGACGATCACACCCGCGAAGGCGAGCACGGCGGCGAACATCCGCGTGGGCGCTCCCGCGAGCCACAGCAGCCCGAACAGGACGGCTCCGAGGATCATCGCGGTGCCCATGTCCCCGCCGAGCATGATCAGCCCGAGCAGCAGGAAGGCGACCGGGACCAGCGGCACCAGCAGGTGCTTCCACTGGGTCAGCAGCCCCTTGTCGCCCTTGCGGGCCAGCAGGTCGGCCCCCCAGAGGATCAGCGCCAGCTTGCCGAACTCGCTGGGCTGGAGCATGAACGGGCCGCCCAGGGAGATCCAGTTCGTGTTGCCGTTGATGGAGACCCCTATCCCGGGGACCTGGACCAGGACCATCAGGAAGAGGGTGCCGGCGAGCACCGGATAGGACAGCGCGCGGTGCAGTTTGACCGGCATGCGGGAGGCGGCGAACAGCAGGACGCCGCCGATCGAGGCGGCCAGGAACTGCTTCTTGAAGAAGTAGGCGTCTCCCAGGCCCAGCTGGAGGGCCTTGATCATGGACGCCGAGTAGACCATCACCAGGCCGAGCACGGTGATGAGCAGCGAACTGCCGAAAATCAGGTAATACGCGGTGAGCGGCCGGTCCCAGGCCTTCGTCAACTGCCCCCGCGTACGGCGCAGCCGCTCCAGCGGACCGCGCCGGGCGGTCCGCCCGGCGCCGGCCGCGGGACGTTTGCGGCCCTGCGCCTTGACGGCGGAGGGCCGCCGTCCCGGCAGCATCTGTTTGGCCGGCATCTGTGATCTTCCCCTCCACTCGTACGAGGCGAGCAGCCGGCCGGAGGGAACCTGTCGGGCGCCCTCGGCTAGGCCGTGTCCGCGGCGCTCCCGGAGGCGAGTTCGCGCACCGCGCCGGCGAACGCGTCGCCCCGCTCGTTGTAGTTCGCGAACATGTCCATCGAGGCGCACGCGGGCGCCAGCAGGACGGTGTCTCCGGGTTCCGCGAGCCGGGCCGCTTCCCGGACCGCTGCGAGCATCGCCCCAGTGTCGGTCCGGTCGAGGTCGGTCACCGGGACCTCGGGCGCGTGTCGCGCCAGCGCCTCGGCGATCAGCGCCCGGTCGGCGCCCATGAGGACCACGCCCCGCAGCCGCTTCGCGGACTTCCGCACGAGCTCGTCGAAGGTCGCGCCCTTGGCGAGGCCGCCGGCGATCCAGACGACCGGTTCGAAGGCCGCGAGGGAGGCCTCGGCCGCGTGGGTGTTGGTGGCCTTGGAGTCGTCGACATAGCGGACCCCGTCGACCTCGTCCACGTACGCCACGCGGTGCGCGTCGGGGCGGAAGTCGCGCAGCCCGTCGCGGACGGCCCGCGGCTCGACGCCGAAGGCGCGGGCCAGGGCCGCCGCCGCGAGGGCGTTGGCGATGTTGTGCGGGGCGGGCGGGTTGACGTCGTCGACGTGCGCCAGCTCCTGCGCGTTCTTCTGCCGGTTCTCCACGAACGCCCGGTCGACGAGGATCCCGTCGACCACGCCGAGCATGGAGGGCCCGGGGGCGCCGAGGGTGAAGCCGATCGCCCGGCAGCCCTCCTCGACGTCGGCCTCCTCGACCAGCCGCTCGGTGGCGGGGTCGGCGACGTTGTAGACGCAGGCGATGGTGTTGCCCTCGTAGATCCGGCCCTTGTCGGCGGCGTACGCCTCCATGGAGCCGTGCCAGTCGAGGTGGTCGGGGGCCAGGTTGAGCACGGCCGCCGAGTGGGCGCGCACCGAGGGCGCCCAGTGCAGCTGGTAGCTGGAGAGCTCCACGGCGAGGACGTCGTACGGCTCCTCGCCGGTCACCACGTCGATGATGGGGGTGCCGATGTTGCCGACGGCCGCGGTCTTCAGACCGGCCGCCCGCAGGATCGAGGCCAGCATCTGGGTGGTGGTGGTCTTGCCGTTGGTGCCGGTGATGGCGAGCCAGGGGGCGGCGTTCTCGCCGCGCAGCCGCCAGGCGATCTCGACGTCGCCCACGACGTCCACGCCCGCCTCGGCGGCGGCCGCGAACAGCGGGCTGTCGGGCTTCCAGCCGGGGGAGGTGACGACCAGATCGGTGCCCGCGGGCAGGGTCTCGGCGTCACCGAGGCGTACGGTGACGCCCTTGGCCTCGGCCTCCAGCTCCGCGGCGCGGGCCCGGTGGCCCTCGCCGTCCCCGCCGTCGACCACGGTCACGACGGCGCCGAGGCCGGCCAGGGCGCGGGCGGCGCTGATGCCGCTCACGCCGAGGCCGGCGACGGTGATGTTCTTGCCCTGCCAGGGGGTCACTTGTCCGCTGCCCATCCCGCGTAGAAGAGGCCGAGACCCACGATCACGCACATGCCCTGGATGATCCAGAAGCGGACCACGACGAGGACTTCGGACCAGCCCTTGAGTTCGAAGTGGTGCTGGAGCGGGGCCATTCGGAAGACTCGCTTGCCGGTCATCTTGAAGGAGCCGACCTGGATGACGACCGACATCGTGATGAGCACGAAGAGGCCGCCGAGGAGCGCCATCAGGAACTCCGTCCGGGAGCAGATGGCGAGACCCGCGAGCGCGCCGCCGAGCGCGAGCGAACCGGTGTCGCCCATGAAGATCTTGGCGGGCGAGGTGTTCCACCACAGGAAGCCGAAGCAGGCTCCCATGAGGGCGGAGGCGACGACCGCGAGGTCCAGCGGGTCACGGACCTCGAAGCAGGCGTTGGGGTTGGTCAGGGTCACCGCGTTGGCGCAGGACTCCTGGAACTGCCAGACGCCGATGAAGGTGTAGGCGCCGAAGACCATCACGGCGGCGCCGGTGGCGAGGCCGTCCAGACCGTCGGTCAGGTTCACGCCGTTGGACATGGCCAGGATCATGAACAGGGCCCAGACCACGAACAGCACGGGTCCGATGGACCAGCCGAAGTCCGTGACGAACGACAGCTTCGTCGAGGCCGGGGTGAGCCCGCGCGAGTCCTTGAACTGGAGCGCGAGCACCGCGAAGGCGATGCCGACGATCAGCTGGCCGGCCATCTTGGCCTTGGCCCGCAGACCGAGCGAACGCCGCTTGACGATCTTGATGTAGTCGTCGAGGTAGCCGACGAGGCCCATGCCCGCCATCAGGAACAGCACCAGGAGGCCCGAGAAGGACGGGTCCTCGCCGGTGATGACCTTGGTCAGGGCGTACGCGATGATCGTGGCCAGGATGAAGGAGATACCGCCCATGGTGGGCGTGCCCTTCTTGCCGGCGTGGCCGCGGGGGCCGTCGTCGCGGATGAACTGGCCGTAGCCCTTGCGGGCCAGCAGCTTGATCAGCAGCGGGGTGCCGATGACGGTGAGGAACATGCCGATGACACCGGCGAACAGGATCTGCCTCATCGGCCGGCGACCTCGCCCTCGCCCTGGAGCAGCGCCAGCGCCACCCGCTCCAGACCGACCGACCTGGAAGCCTTCACCAGCACGACGTCCCCCGGGCGCAGTTCACTGCGCAAAAGGTCGACCGCCGCCTGCGCGTCGGACACGAGCACCGACTCCTCACCCCACGAACCCTCGTTATATGCGCCCAGCTGCAGCCAGGACGCTTCCCTGCCCCCGACTGCCACGAGCCTGCTCACGTTGAGCCGGACGGCGAGCCGCCCCACCGCGTCGTGCTCGGCCAGCGACGCGTCACCGAGCTCGGCCATGGGGCCGAGCACCGCCCACGTACGTCCCCCGTGCTCCTTGCCGGCGCCGCCCATCGCGGCCAGTGCGCGCAGGGCGGCCCGCATGGATTCGGGGTTCGCGTTGTAGGCGTCGTTGACGATCGTGACGCCGTCCGCCCGCTCGGTGACCTCCATGCGCCACCGGGACAGGGTGCCGGCCCCGGAGAGCGCGGTGGCGATCTCCTCGACTGGCATGCCCAGGACATGGGCGACGGCGGCCGCGGCGAGCGCGTTCGACACGTGGTGCTCACCGTACAGGCGCAAGGTCACATCGCTGCACCCGGTCGGTGTGTGGAGTGTGAAGGAGGGCCGTCCCCCGGACGTCATCCGCACCTCGGTGGCGCGTACGTCGGCGTCCTCGGCCTCGCCGAACAGGACCGTACGGGCCTTCGTGCGGACGGCCATCGCGCGCACCAGCAGGTCGTCGGCGTTGAGGACGGCGACGCCGCCCTCGGCCTCGGACGGCAGGGCCTCGACCAGCTCTCCCTTGGCCTGGGCGATGGCCTCGCGGCCGCCGAACTCGCCGATGTGGGCGGTGCCGACGTTCAGGACGAGGCCGATGCGCGGCGGGGTGAGCCCGGTGAGGTAGGCGATGTGCCCGATGCCGCGGGCGCCCATCTCCAGGACCAGGTGCCGGGTCTCCGCGGTGGCCTTCAGCGCCGTGAGCGGCAGGCCGATCTCGTTGTTGAGGGAGCCGGGCGTCCACACCGTGGGCGCGTGGTGCTGGAGCACCTGGGCGATCAGGTCCTTGGTGGAGGTCTTGCCGGCCGAGCCGGTCAGGGCGACCACGTCGGTGCCGAGCCGTCCGACGACGGCGCGGGCGAGGGCGCCGAGGGCCTTCTCCACGTCGTCGACGACGATCGCCGGAACGCCGACCGGCCGGGCGGCCAGCACGGCGGCGGCGCCGGCGGCGACCGCGCGCTCGGCGTAGTCGTGGCCGTCGACGTGCTCGCCGGCGAAGGCGGCGAAGAGGCTGCCGGGCTCCACCTGGCGGGAGTCGATGACGACCGGGCCGCTGATCAGCACGGCGGGATCCGGTATGTCGTGGGGCCGCCCGCCGGTGATGTCGGCGATCTCGGCGAGGGAGAGGGCGATCACTGGTTCACCTCGGCCTGTCGGGCGCTGTCCTGGCGGTTCTCGATGGCCGCGCGGAGCACGGCGCGGTCGTCGAAGGGGCGTACGACGCCCGCGGTGTCCTGGCCCTGCTCGTGGCCCTTGCCCGCGACGAGGACGGTGTCCCCGTCCCCGGCGCGCGCGACGGCGGCGGCGATGGCCGCGGCCCGGTCGGCGTCGACGAGGACGGTGCCCCGCTCCTCGGCGGGGACGGAGACCGCGCCCTCGAACATCGCGGCGAGGATCCGCAGCGGGTCCTCGGAGCGCGGGTTGTCGGAGGTCAGGACGGCGGTGTCGGCGTAGCGGGCCGCCGCGGCGCCCATCGGGCCGCGCTTGGTGGTGTCCCGGTCGCCGCCGCAGCCGAGCACGATGTGCAGCCTGCCGGTGGTGACCTCGCGCAGGGCGCGCAGCACGGACTCGACGGCGTCCGTCTTGTGGGCGTAGTCGACGACGGCCAGGTACGGCTGTCCCGCGTCGACCCGCTCCAGCCGGCCGGGGACGCCCGGGACGGCGGCGACGCCGTCGGCGGCGGTCTGCGGGTCGAGCCCGGCGGCGGCCAGGGTGACGACGGCGGCGACGGTGTTGGCGACGTTGAACGGGCCGGGCAGCGGGGCCTTGGCCCGCACGCGCTGTCCTTCGGGCCCGACCAGGGTCAGGGTGGAGTCCATGTGGCCGCTGACCACGTCCTCGGCGCGCCAGTCGGCGGCCGGGTCCCCGGCGGCGGAGAAGGTGACGACCGGGATCGGCGACTCCTTCGCGAGGCGGCGGCCGTACTCGTCGTCCACGTTGACCACGCCCAGGCGGGCGCGGCGCTCGGTGAAGAGCTGCGCCTTGGCCTGGAAGTAGTCCTCCATGTCGGAGTGGAACTCCATGTGCTCCGGGCTGAGGTTGTTGAAGACGGCGACGTCGAAGACGCAGCCGTCGACGCGGCCCAGCACCAGGGCGTGGCTGGAGACCTCCATGGCGACGGCCTCGACGCCGCGTTCGCGCATGACGGCGAACAGGGCCTGGAGGTCGGTGGCCTCGGGGGTGGTGCGCTCGGACTTGATGCGCTCGTCGCCGATGCGCATCTCGACGGTGCCGACCAGTCCGGTGGCCTTGCCGGCCGCGCGCAGCCCGCCCTCGACGAGGTAGGCGGTGGTGGTCTTGCCGGAGGTGCCGGTGATGCCGAGCTGGAGCAGGGCTTCGCCGGGGCGGCCGTAGATCTCGGCGGCGAGCTCGCCCATCCGGCCGCGCGGGTCCTCGACGGCCAGGACGGGCAGGCCGGTCGCGGCGGCGCGTTCGGCGCCCTGCGGGTCGGTCAGCACGGCGACGGCGCCGAGGGCGGCCGCCTGGGCCGCGAAGTCGGCGCCGTGCAGCCGGGCGCCGGGCAGGGCCGCGTACACGTCTCCGGGGCGCACGGCACGGGAGTCGTGCGTGATGCCGGTGATCCGAGCGGCGCCGGACTCGGGCAGACCCAGGAGGCCGGCCAGCTCGCCCAGGGGGATCGGGCGGGCGTTCAGGGGCCGGGGCGCTCCCGGCGGCGCTGCCGGGGCGTCTTTCTGGGCGGTTCTGGGCTGATCAGCGTGGGGCACGGCGGTGAGCGTACCGGGCGCGGCGGGCCGCTCGCGAAGCGAGGGCCCGTCCTGGGCGGCTTCGGCCGTCTGGTTCCCGGGTTTCGGGGTGATCGTTGTCACTGATGGAGCCTCACGCGTGGGTGGTGGGACGGGCGGTTCTCTGTCAGGGCTGCGGGCTGGGCTGCGCGGGGGTGGGGGCGGCGGGCGGCGGGGCGGATTCGTAGGTCACCGGGAGGCCCGCGGGGGGCGTTCCGGTGGGCGCGACCTGGAGGGTCTTGAGTGCGAACTCCATGACCGTCTTGTAGATCGGGCCGCAGATCTGGCCGCCGAAGTAGCTGCCCTTGGTGGGGTTCTGGATGGCGCAGTAGACGGTGATCCGGGGGTTGTCGGCGGGGGCGAAGCCGGCGAAGGAGGCGGTGTAGCCCTTGTATCGGCCGGTGGCGGGATCCACCCGGTTGGAGGTGCCGGTCTTCCCGCCGACCCGGTAGCCGGGGATCTTCGCCTTGGTTCCGGTGCCCTCCTGGTCGTCGACCACGGACTCCAGCATCTCGGAGAGGGTCTTGGCGGTCTGGCCGCTGATCACGCGGGTCTGCTCGGGCGCCGGGGCCGGGGTGAAGCGGCCGTCGGGGCCCTTGGTGCCGCGGACCAGGGTGGGGGTGATGCGGACGCCGCCGTTGGCGATGGTGGAGTAGACGGAGGCCGCCTGCATCGCGTTGAGGGACAGGCCCTGGCCGAAGGGGATCGTGTACTGCTGCGAGGTGGACCAGGCCTCCGGCTTGGCGAGGATGCCGCGGGACTCGCCGGGGTAGTTCAGGCCGGTGGGCCGTCCGATGCCGAACTTGTCCAGGTAGGAGTACAGGACCCGGTTGGCCTCGGGCTGATTGGCGCCGAGCTGGCCGGTGGCCAGGATGGTGCCGATGTTCGAGGACTTGGCGAGGACCCCGTTGAGGGTCAGGTACCAGGTGGGGTGGTCGACGTCGTCCTTGAAGAGCCGGTCGCCGCGGTGGAGCCGGTTGGGGACCTCGACGTGGGTGTCGGGGGCCGCCTTCTTCTCCTCCAGGACGGCCGCCATGGAGATCACCTTGGCGGTGGAGCCGGGCTCGTACACGTCCTGGAGGGCGGCGTTGCCGAGGGCGGTGGAGCGGGCCCGGGTCAGGTCGTTGGGGTCGAAGCCGGGGGCGTTGGCCATGGCCAGCACCTCGCCGGTGCGGGTGTCCTGGACGACGACGTAGCCGCGGTCGGCGCCGGACTTCTCGACCTGCTCGGCGATGGCGCTCTGCGCGGCCCACTGGATGTCGCGGTCGATCGTCAGCTCGATGTCGTCGCCGGGCACGGCCGGCTTCTCGTGGGACCCGGCGGTGGGTACGCGGCGGCCGCCGGACTGGGCGTAGGTGATCTCGCCGTCCTTGCCGGCCAGCTTCTTGTCGAGGGCGGACTCCAGGCCGCCGCCGCCCTTGCCCTCGGCGTTGACGTAGCCCAGTATCCCGGCGGCGAGGTCGCCGTTGGGGTACACGCGCTTGCTGCTGTTCTCGTTGAAGACGCCGGCGATGACGTTGGCGCCGGGGCCGTTGTTGCGCTTGTCGGCGGCCGCCTTGTCGGCGAAGAGCTTCTTGAGGTCCTTGATCTGGTTCCAGACCTGGGGGGTCTGCCGGCGGGCCAGGACCACGTAGCGGGTGTCCTTGGTCTTCAGCCGGGCGGCGATCTCCTTGGCGTCCTTGCCGAGGATCGGCGCGAGGAGGGCGGCGGCCTGCTCGGGGGCGTCGGGGGCCTTGCTCTCCTGCGGGGTGAACATCTTCGGGTCGGCGGTGATGTCGTACGCGTCGACGCTGGTGGCCAGGGCGACGCCCTTGCGGTCGGTGATCTCCCCGCGCTCGGCGGCCAGGACGTAGCTGGCGAAGCGGTTCTCGGTGGCCTTGGCGGAGTACGCGGAGGCGTCGACGGCCTGCACCTGGAGGAGCCGGACGACGAAGGCGAGCATCACGAGGGTGAGCCCGACGCCGATCAGCCGCAGCCGCGGCTTGGGGCTGCCGAGGCGGATGGTGTGCGGGGTGCGCTGCGCGGGGGGCCGCGCGCCGGTCCGGGGCCTGCCGGGCCCCGGCACCCGCCGGGGGGGCTCCTTGGGGCTCACCGCCGGACTCCGCAGAGCTCCGGGGAACGGGGGGAGGGCGGGGCGGGGAGGGGTCCCGCAGGGCTCCGCGTCACGACGTCACCTGCTTGGGGTCGGGGTGGGCTGCGGGGTCCCGCTCGGGGCCGGGCCGGCCGGTCCGTCGGGGTTCTGCGTGGCCGCCGGAGCCGCCGGCGGCGTCGGAGTGGGCGTGGGCGTCGGGGACGGGGCCGGCGGGGCCTCGGCCACGGCGGGGCTGCCGGCGGTCCTGCCCTCGGGGCCGAGGAAGACGGGGCTGCCGCCCGGCACCAGGCCGAGCTCGCGGGCCCGCCGCTGCAGGGCGTCGGGGGCCGAGTAGGCGTCGACGTCCCGCTGGAGGGCCTGCTGCTCGTCGGTCAGCGCGGTGGTCTCCTTCTTCAGCCGGCTCAGCTGGAAGGAGCCCTGGTTGAGCGCCGAGTTCAGCAGCAGCAGGCTGATCAGGCCCCCGGCCAGCAGCGCGACGACCAGGAGGACGAACGGCATCCGCGCCGCCTGACGGGCGCCGCCGGAACCGCCGCCGGCGCGGCCGCGCACGAGGCGGGCCGCCTGCCCGCGGGTCAGCGTGGCCACCTTCCCGGCCCTCCCCGCCTTCGCGGCCTTGGTCACAGCCGCGCCTCCCGGACGCGCTCGACTCCCCGGAACCGGGCCGGGGCGGCCCGCCGGTTCTCGGCGATCTCCTCCTCGGTGGGCAGTTCCGCCCCGCGCGTCAGCAGCTTCAGCTTCGGCTGGTACTTCTCCGGTACGACGGGCAGCCCGGGCGGGGCCGTGGAGGTGGCGCCGGCCGTGAAGACCTGCTTGACGAGCCGGTCCTCCAGGGAGTGGTACGACAGGACCGCGATCCGCCCGCCGACCGAGATCCGGTCCACGGCGGCCGGGATGGCCCGCTCCAGACCGGCCAGCTCCCCGTTGACCTCGATGCGCAGCGCCTGGAAGGTCCGCTTGGCGGGGTTGCCGCCGGTGCGCTTGGCCGCCTGCGGCAGCGCGTCGCGGATCAGCTCCACGAGGCGGGCGCTGTTGCTGAAGGGCTCCTTGGCGCGCTCGCGCACGACCGCCGAGACGATCCGCTTGGCCTGCTTCTCCTCGCCGTACTGGCGCAGGATGCGGACCAGCTCGCCGGGGGCGTAGGTGTTGAGGACCTCGGCGGCGCTGATGCCCGTCGTCTGGTCCATGCGCATGTCCAGCGGCGCGTCCTGGGCGTACGCGAACCCGCGGTCGGCCTCGTCGAGCTGCATGGAGGAGACGCCGAGGTCGAACAGGATCCCCTGGACGGCCGGGAGCCCCAGTCCGTCGAGGACCTCGGCGAGGTCGGCGTAGATCGCGTGGACGAGGGTGGCCCGGTCGCCGAAGGGCGCGAGCCGCTCGCCGGAGAGGCGCAGGGCCTCCTTGTCGCGGTCGAGGCCGATCAGGCGCGCCTCGGGGAACCGGGTCAGCAGGGCCTCGCTGTGGCCGCCGAGGCCGAGGGTGCAGTCGACGACGACGGCCCCGGGCCTCTCCAGCGCCGGGGCCAACAGGTCCAGGCACCGCTGGAGCATCACCGGGACATGTCGGGACTCGCTAGTCAAAGCGCCCTCTCAGATAACGGCGCGGCAGGCATACGCCGCGCCGCGCACGCGGAGTGTTACCAGGGGGCCGGGCGGCCGGTGGGGCCGGGCTCCGGCCGGTTCGCGTCACTTTAGTGCAACGCCCGCCCCGGTCAACGAACCGCCCCGCGCCCGGTGCGCCCCTCCCCCGATGCACCCGCGAAAGCCCTGAATCACCCGTACGGCGGCCTCCTTCTCACTCCTGTGGGTTAGCTCACAACAAGGTTCCTTGACCTTCTTTGTCCAGCCTCACCCCATGCCCGGACGGGCTGTGACCACTAACGTCGTATCCATGACGACATCCGCATCCCTGCCCGCACACTCCGCGTCCTCGGCGTCCGGCGACTCCGTCACCGACAGGCTCGTCTCGGCCAACCGCCGCTACGCCTCCGAGTTCACCGACCCCGGCATGGACGCCCGCCCCGTCCTGCACGTCGCGGTCGTGGCCTGCATGGACGCCCGTCTCGACCTGCACAAGGCCCTCGGCCTGGAGCTCGGCGACTGCCACACCATCCGCAACGCCGGCGGCGTGGTCACCGACGACACCATCCGCTCGCTCACCATCAGCCAGCGCGCCCTGGGCACCCGCACGGTGATACTGATCCACCACACCGGCTGCGGTCTCGAAAGCCTGACCGAGGACTTCCGGCACGAGCTGGAGGACGAGGTCGGCCAGCGCCCCGCCTGGGCGGTCGAGGCCTTCCGCGACGTGGACCAGGACGTGCGCCAGTCCATGCAGCGGGTCCGCACCAACCCGTTCCTGCCCCACCGCGACGATGTGCGAGGCTTCGTCTTCGACGTGCACACCGGGCTCCTGCGGGAGATCGATCCGCTCACCTGAGTGACACAGCGCCGGACGCCGTCAAGAATGCGGTGAGACGTCACCCGGAACCCTTCCGGGGCGGTGTCCGTGTTTCGGGGTGGGCCGGACCGTGCGCCAGGCGCGTCGGCCCTGGGAAAGGGCCGAGGAGAACCAGGTGACCACGTACGACGACCGAGCGAGCCTCGCTGATCTGACCAGCACGGCCGAGCGGGTCCGCCGGTCGGTCGAGGGCGTGATCGAGGGCAAGCCCGAGGTCGTCCGACTCGCACTGACGGTGCTGCTGGCCGAGGGCCACCTGCTGATCGAGGACGTGCCCGGCGTCGGCAAGACCATGCTGGCCAAGACGCTCGCCAAGTCCATCGACTGCTCGGTCCAGCGCATCCAGTTCACCCCGGACCTGCTGCCCTCGGACATCACCGGCGTCAGCATCTACGACCAGCAGCGCCGCGAGTTCGAGTTCAAGCCCGGCGCGATCTTCGCGCAGATCGTGATCGGCGACGAGATCAACCGGGCCTCCCCCAAGACCCAGTCGGCACTGCTGGAGTCGATGGAGGAGCGCCAGGTCACCATCGACGGCACCACCTACGCCCTGCCCAGCCCGTTCATGGTCGTCGCCACCCAGAACCCGGTCGAGATGGAGGGCACCTACCCCCTCCCCGAGGCCCAGCGCGACCGCTTCATGGCCCGCGTCTCCGTCGGCTACCCCAGCCCCGAGGCCGAGCTGGAGATGCTCGACGTGCACGGCGGGACCTCCCCGCTCGACGACCTCACCGCCGTCGCGCACGCCCACGACGTGGTCAAGCTGATAGAGGCCGTCCGCGAGGTGTACGTCGCGGCCCCGGTCAAGCGCTACGTCGTCGACCTCGTCTCCGCCACCCGCAGCCACCCGGACCTGCGCCTCGGCGCCTCCCCCCGGGCCACCCTGCACCTGCTGCGCGCCGTGAAGGCCTCCGCCGCCCTCTCCGGCCGCGACTACGTCCTGCCCGACGACGTCCAGCAGCTGGCCGCGCCGGTCCTCGCGCACCGCCTCCTGCCGACCGCCCAGGCCCAGCTGAACCGGCGCACCGCCGAGCAGGTCGTCCACGACATCCTCCAGCGCACCCCCGTCCCGGCCACGCACACCCGCGGCGAGGTACCGCCCGGCGCGGGCGCCCGGAGCTTCTGATGGGCGCCGGTGCCCCGGGCGGCGCCGGCGGGCAGGCCGGGAACCCGGGCGGGGTGCGCGCCTCGCTGTCCGGTCTCACCACGCGCGGCCGCTCGTTCCTCGCCGCCGGTGCCGCGGCCGCCGTCTGCGCCTACGTCCTCGGCCAGGACCAGCTGCTGCGGGTCGGGCTGCTGCTCGTCGTCCTGCCGCTGATCTGCGTCCTCGCCCTGCACCGCACCCGCCACCAGGTCACCGCCGGCCGCCGGCTGACCCCGCCGCGGGTGCCCGCCGGCGGTGAGGCCCGGGTGCGGCTGCGGCTGGAGAACGTCTCGCGGATGCCCACCGGCCTGCTGATGCTCCAGGACCGGGTGCCCTACGTCCTCGGGCCCCGCCCCCGCTTCGTACTGGACCGGGTCGAGTCCGGCGGCCGCCGCGAGGTGTCCTACCGGGTCCGCTCCGACCTGCGCGGCCGCTACCCGCTGGGCCCCCTCCAGCTGCGGCTCACCGACCCCTTCGGGATGGTCGAGCTGACCCGCTCCTTCACCGCGTACGACACCCTCACCGTCGTCCCGCGCACCCAGCCCCTGCCCGCGGTCCGGATGACCGGCGAGGCGGGCGGCCACGGCGACGGCAGCCGCCGCTCCCTGGCCCTGGCCGGCGACGACGACGTCATCCCCCGCACCTACCGGCGCGGCGACGACCTGCGCCGGGTCCACTGGCGCTCCACCGCCCGCTACGGCGAGCTGATGGTCCGCCGCGAGGAACAGCCCCAGCGCAGCAAGGCCACCGTCCTGCTGGACACCCGCTACCTCGCCTACGAGGGCGCCGGCCCCGACTCCGCCTTCGAATGGGCCGTGTCGGCCGCCGCCTCCACCCTGCTGCACGTCCTCGAACAGGGCTTCGCGGCCCGGCTGCTCACCGACACCGGGGACGCGGTGCCCGGCGCGGGCTCCTTCGCCGGCGGGAGCACCGCCGGCGGCCCGGAGTCCGTCGAGGCGGCCGGGCTGATGATGGACACCCTCGCGGTCGTCGGCCACTCCGAGGGCAGCGGCCTGGACCGCGCCCACGACGCGCTGCGCGGCGGGACGGTCTCCGGCTCCGGCGGCGACGGACTGCTGGTCGCCTTCCTCGGCGACCTGGACGACGAACAGGCCGAGCTGGCCGCGCGGATGCGCCGGCGCAGCGCGGCCGCGGTCGCGTTCGTCCTGGACCCCGCGCTCTGGGCCGGAGCGCCCTCGCGGGTGGAGGAGCGGCTGCGCAGGCTGCGCGACGCGGGCTGGACGGCGCTGGCCGTACCGCCCGGCGCGGCCTTCACCGACCTGTGGCGGCAGGCCGGGAACGCCCCCCTCGGCATGCGGACCCCCGGAGGCACGGTATGAGCGGGCGCACCCGCGTGACGATCTTCGGAGCGCTGGCGACGCTGCTGACCGCCTGGTCGCTGGCCCCGCTGGTGGAGACCTCCGGCTGGCTGGTCCAGGCGGCGCTGCTGCTGGCCGTGCAGGCCGCGGTGGGCGCCGGCGGGCGGCGGGTGCCGCTGGCCCGGACGCTGACGATCGGCGCCCAGCTGCTGGTGTCGCTGCTGCTGCTCGTCTTCCTCTTCGCGGGGAAGGCCGAGTCCACCGGGAGCGGGCCGCTGGCCTTCCTGGTCACCGATTTCGCGGGACTGTTCCAGCAGGGCGTGCGGGACGTCGGCGAGTTCGCCATACCGGCACCGCTGACGGACGGCATCCGGCTGCTCCTGCTGGCCGGGGTGCTGCTGATCGGGCTGCTGGTGGACGCGCTGGCGGTGACGCTGCGGACGGCCGCGGCCGCCGGACTGCCGCTGCTGGCGCTGTACTCGGTCGCCGCCGGGCTGTCGGCCGGGCACGGGCACTCCTGGATCGCCTTCCTGCTCGCCGGCGCCGGCTACCTGATGATGCTGCTGTCCGAGGGCCGAGACCGGCTGGCCCAGTGGGGCCGGGTCTTCGGCGGGGCCCCGAACGCCCGGACGCCCGCCTCCGCCGCCTCCGGCTACGGGGCGAACGGGGCCGGCGGCACCCGCGCCGTGGCCCCCGTACGCACCGGGCGGCGGATCGGCGCGGTCGCGCTGGGCCTGGCCCTGGCGGTGCCGGCCGCGCTGCCGTCGCTCGGCGGCGGGATGCTGGGCGCCCCGGGCGAGGACTCCCCCGCGGCGGGCGGGGGCGGCGGCACGATCTCGGCGGTGAACCCGCTGGTCTCGCTGCAGAGCAGCCTGAACGCCCAGGACAACCGGGTCGTCATGAAGTACCGCACGGACAGCCCGCAGCTCGGCGAGCAGTACCTGCGGATCCTCGCCCTCGACGAGTTCAACGGGGTCAAGTGGGAGGCGTCCGCCCGCCCGCTGACGGACGTACCGCAGCGGCTGCCGAACCCGGCGGGGCTCACCGAGGAGGTCCGCGCGAACGCGGTCGAGGTCCGTACGACCGTCTCGGCGGCGGACACGTACGCCCAGCGCTACCTGCCGATGCCGTACCCGGCGACGCAGATCGACATCCCCGGCAAGTGGCGCTTCGAGCCGGCCGGCCGGACCCTGGTCGGCGACCAGCTCGGCAAGGACCGCTTCCAGAACGTGCAGGGCGCGCAGTACACCGTGCGGAGCCTGCTGCTGCGGCCCACGGCGGAGCAGCTCCAGTCGGCGCCGGCCGCGAACCCGGCGGTGCGCGGGGAGTACACGAAGCTCCCGGACAACCTGCCGGCGGTGGTGGCGGAGACGGCGCGGCGGGTGACCCAGGGCGCGAAGGACGACTACACGCGGGCGGTCAAGCTCCAGGACTTCTTCGCGGTGACCGGCGGCTTCCGCTACGACACGAAGGTGTCCTCGGGTACGGGCTCGCAGGCCATCGCCCGCTTCCTGGAGGACAAGGAGGGCTTCTGCGTCCACTTCGCCTTCTCGATGGCGGCCATGTCGCGGACGCTGGGGATACCGGCGCGGGTCGCGGTCGGTTTCACCCCGGGCGAGAAGCAGTCCGACGGCACGGTGAACGTCTCGATGCGGGACGCGCACGCCTGGCCGGAGCTGTACTTCGAGGGCGTGGGCTGGACCCGGTTCGAGCCGACCCCCCGTTCGGGCATCACGGTGCCGGACTACAGCCGTCCCGAGGCCCCGGCGGCCCCGCAGCCGTCCGCGTCGTCCGCGGCGCCCTCGCAGTCGGCGTCGGCCCCGGCGCCCGCGCCCTCGCAGTCCGAGGCCTGCCCGCCGGAGCTGAAGAGGCTCGGCGAGTGCGGGGCTCCCGTGGCGGGGTCGAACACCGGGTCCGGTGCGGGCGGGGTGTCGGCGGGGACGGTCCTCGGCTGGGCCGTGGCGGCCCTGCTGGTGGCCGGGCTGCCGCTGCTGCCGCTGCTGTGGCGCCGCCGGGTGCGTGAGCGGCGGCTGGGCTCGGGCGACGTGGCGGCCGCCTGGCGCGAGCTGGGCGACTGCGCCTGGGACGTGGGCGTCCCGCCCGACGAGGCGCTGTCGCCGCGCGGCGCGGCCGGGCGGATCGTGCTGCTGGGCCGGCTGTGATCGAACTGACGGGCGAGCTGGACGCCAAGACCGCCCCGGAGTTCCACCAGACGATCGAGAAGGCCGCCGGTCACGGCACCGGCACCGTC